>NZ_JBFBCG010000056.1:0-54980 GCF_040683105.1 Streptomyces sp. NPDC051020
GTAAGCCGTGTGCGCGAGAAGCGCATGCACGGTTTGACGGGCGGGGGCTGGAAACGGAGCCCTCACAGGCCACCGCGCCAGTCCCCGACCCTACTCAACTGGCAGCGATCACGCCTGACGGATCGAGGTGAAGGACAGTGTTTCCGCCGATTTCCTGGACCGTTTCAAGAAGTCGTACGAAGAGGAACACCCCTCCATCCAGCTGGAGTTCAAGATTCAGGGCTGGAGCGGAATCGGCCCCAAGGTGTCCGCGGCCCTGAAGGGCGACGACACCCCGGATGTCATTGAGGTCGGAAACACCCAGGTCGCCCAGTACGCGGAGAGCGGCGGGCTACGCAATCTGACTCTCGAGTCGATGCGCGATCTCGGAAGCGAGGAATGGCTGCCCGGCCTCGCCGATCCCGGCAGCATCGACGGCGTCCAGTTCGGCATTCCCTGGTACGCGGCCAACCGTGTGGTGATCTACAACAAGGACCTCTTCGAGCAGGCAGGTATCAAGAGCCCGCCGAAGACCCGGAACGAGTGGATCGAGGACAGTCGGCTGCTCAACCGGAACGGCAATCAGGGCATCTATCTCGCGGGCCAGAACTGGTATGTACTCGCGGGATTCATCTGGGACGAGGGCGGCGATCTGGCTGACGAGAAGGGTGGCGACTGGGAGGGGGCCCTCGACACGCCGGCCGCGATCAGAGGCATGGACTTCTACAAGGAGATCCAGTCGTTCGGCGACGGCCCGAAGAACGCCGACGAAGAGCATCCTCCGCAGACCGATGTGTTCGCCAAGGGCGATGTCGCGCAGATCATTTCCGTACCGGGCAGCGCCCAGCTCATCGAGCAGAAGAATCCCGAACTCAAGGGAAAGCTCGGCTACTTCCCGATACCGGGCAAGACCGCGAAGAATCCCGGGTCCGGTTTTATCGGCGGTTCCGATCTGATCGTTCCGGAGAAGGCGGACAACGGAAGCGCCGGTCTCGAGGTGATCAAGGCGCTGGCCGGCGCGACGTGGCAGGCGGACCTCGCGAGAACCATGAGCTATGTGCCGAACAAGGCGAGCCTCGCACATGCCATCGAGGGCCAGGAGGGCACCGCCGCGATGGCCGAGGGCGCCCGGCGAGGTCGCGCGACCCCCAACTCACCGCAGTGGGCGGCGGTCGAGGCCGAGAACCCGATCAAGCCGTACATGTCGGCCGTTCTGCGCGGCGGTGACCCACTGGCCGAGGCGAAGTCCGCTTCGGAACGGATCACCGCCCGGCTCGCGGGCAGCTGACCGGTCCGGGCCGCCGGACGGTCCACCGGGTCCGCCCGATCCGCCGCCCGAAACCTCGGGATTCAGCCGTCGCACATCCAGGCTCTCCACAGCGGTCATGTCGAATCCAGCCGGTCACGGAAGAAGTAAGGGGCCGGGCCGTCGCAGCAGTGCGGCAGCCCGGCAGCCGCCCTTGCCGATCCGTCCCCGGAGACCGCCATGAACGTGCTGCCCATCTCTCCGCTCGTCGCCGGCCCTCTCACCTCCACCTCCTTCGTGCCGGAGCAGCCCGCCCCGGCACGGTCCGAGGCTCCCGCGCCGCCGCTCTACCGCGTCTCCCTCGCCGTCACCCAGGACGAGGTGCGGGCCGCCCAGCGGCTGCGCCACCAGGTCTTCGCCGGTGAACTCGGTGCCCGGCTGGACGGGCCGGAACCCGGTCTGGACAGCGACGCCTTCGACGCGTACTGCGATCACCTGCTGGTACGGGAGCTCGCGACCGGCGACGTCATCGCCACCTACCGCCTTCTGCCGCCCGACCGGGCCCGTGTCGCCGGACGTCTCTACGCGGAGAGCGAATTCGATCTCGGCCGACTCGGACCGATCCGCGACGACATGATCGAGGTGGGTCGCTCCTGCGTCCACCCGGCCCACCGGGACGGCGCCGTCATCGCCCTCATCTGGGCGGGGCTCGCCCGCTACATGGAGCGCAGCGGGCGCAACTGGCTGGCCGGCTGCTGCTCGATACCCCTGGCCGACGGCGGTGCGCTGGCCGCAAACTCCTGGGACACCGTCCGGGCGAAGTACCTGGCCCCCGAGGAGTACTGGGTCACCCCGCACCGCCTCTGGCAGCCCAACGCCACCACCCGTCCCGGCGGAGCCGCCAGGACCCGCGCGCGCACCGGACTCGCCACCCTCCCGCCGCTGCTCCGTGGCTACCTCCGGCTCGGTGCCTGGGTCTGCGGGGCGCCCGCACACGACCCCGACTTCAACGTCGCCGACCTCTACGTCCTGCTGTCGCTGCGCCGCACCGACCCGCGTTACCTGCGTCACTTCCTGTCTCTCGCCCCGCTGACATGAGCGCCTGGCTGCCCACCGCGCCCTGCACGCCGCACGCCTGCGCCGGTCACGACGGCCCGGTGCGCGGCGCCCTCCCGGCCACGGCCCTGCTGCTCGCCGGGTGCACCCTCGTCCTCGTCGGCGCGGCGTGCGCCGCTCCCGTGCTGCTCCTCGGCGCGCGGCAGCGCGACCGGCTGATCGGGTGGTGGGCGTACGCGGTCGTGCGGGCGTTCGGAGTACGGATTCAGGTGACCGGCGACCCCGCGACGACGGCCGGGGCGGATCGCGCCGGTGCTCCCGGTGCGCTGGTCGTCGCCAACCACATCTCATGGCTGGACATCCCGCTCGTCGCCGCCGTGTTCCCGGGCCGGATGCTCGCCAAGAGCGAGATCCGGCGCTGGCCGGTTCTCGGCCCGCTCGCCGCGCTCGGCGGCACGCTGTTCGTCGAGCGCGACCGGCTGCGGGCACTGCCCACGACCGTGCGCACCATCGCAGGGGCACTGCGCGGCGGGTCACGGGTTGTGGTCTTCCCCGAAGGCAGCACCTGGTGCGGGCGTGGATCCGGTGGCCGGTTCCGGCCCGCTGTGTTCCAGGCGGCGATCGACGCGGACGCCGAGGTCCGTCCGGTACGCATCACCTACCGCACCGCGCGGACGGACGGGCGGGTGGCCGGTGCCGCCGCGTTCGTCGGTGACGATCCGCTCGCCGCCTCGCTGTGGCGGGTGGTTACGGCGGCCGGGCTGACCGCCGAGATCCGCGTCCTGCCGCCGATCCCCGCGGGCACCCGTCCCGGCCGCCGTGCTCTTGCCCGTACCGCTCAGACCGCCGTGGCCAGCGACACCGCGAACCGGTCCGCGGAGTCCGTCCACCACTGAGTCAACATGAGGCCGGCCGAGGCGAGTTCGCTCCGGATCCCTTCCTTGCGGAACTTCGCCGAGATCTCCGTACGCAGCTCCTCACCGGCTGTGAACGGCACCACCAGATCCAATTCCGGGATCTTCACCGTGAGCGTTCTGCGGGCCCGCAGGCGCATCTCGATCCACTCCCGTTTCGGGTCCCACAGCGCCACGTGGTCGAAGTCAGCCGGGTCGAAGTCGGCCCCCAACTCCCGGTCGACGACCGTCAGTACGTTCTTGTTGAACGCCGCGGTCACCCCGGCCGCGTCGTCGTACGCCGCGACGAGCCTCTCCTCGTCCTTCACCAGGTCGGTGCCGAGCAGCAGCGAGTCGCCGGGCGAGAGAAGCGACCGTACCGACTTCAGGAACACCGCCCGCTCGTCCGGCAGCAGATTGCCGATCGTGCCGCCCAGGAACGCGACGAGCCGCGGGCCCGGTGTGTCGGGCAGGGTGAGCTCATCGGTGAAGTCGGCGATCAGCGCATGGATCGACAGGTCCGGGCGCTCCGCGAGCAGGGTCTCGGCCGCGCCGCGCAGCGCGCTCTCGCTCACGTCGACCGGCACATAGCTGTGCAGCGCGGGCAGCGCGTCCAGCAGATGCCGGGTCTTCTCCGACGAGCCGGAACCCAGTTCGACCAGGGTCTGTGCCCCGGACGCCGCGGCGATCCCGGACGCGCGGGCGACCAGGATCTCCCGCTCGGCGCGGGTCGGGTAGTACTCGGGCAGCCGGGTGATCTCCTCGAACAGTTCGCTGCCGTGTGCGTCGTAGAACCACTTGGGCGGCAGGGTCTTCGGGTGCCGGGTCAGGCCGTGCAGCACATCGGCGCGCAGCGCCGCGTCCGTCGCGTCCGCCGGCAGGGTACGGGTCAGCTGAATGGGACTCACTCGGTTGGCTCCTTGAGCGGGGTGAGCAGAACGTCGGTGCAGGTCGCGACGAGCAGGGTGCGGTCGGGGACCGTGCGCCAGTGCGGATCGTCGTCGTACGGCTCCGAGGCCACGACCGCGCCGCGGCCCGGCTCGGTGAGGTACCAGAGGGTGTCTCCCCAGGCCGTCGCCACGATGGTGGTGCCGTCGGTGAGAAGGAGGTTCAGCCGCGAACCGGGCGCCGCCTCCGCGATCTCGCCCACGGTGTCCGCGACGGCCTGCGGTATGTCGTCCCCCTGGGCGATCCGGTGCTGCACGAGTGCCCAGACCAGGGCGGAGTCGCAGCGGGCGGTGAGGGTGAGGAGTTCGGCCGGGGGCAGCGTGGCGGCGAGCGGTGCCAGCGATCCGGGCCAGCCCTTTACCGCACCGTTGTGGCTGAACAGCAGCCGGCCCGAGGCGAACGGCGCGGCTGCCGCCTCGCCGTCCGCCCCCGGCTCGGTGGCGTCGCGTACGGCGGCCAGCAGTGCCGTGCTCCGCACCACCCTGGCCAGATCGGCGAAGGACAGGTCGGCCCAGATGGGCCCTTGGCGCCGGTAGCGACCGGGCACCGGGTCGCCGTCCGCGTACCAGCCCACCCCGAAACCGTCCGCGTTGACGGTCCCGTACTTCTGCTGCCGGGGCTGCCAGGACTGCCGGACCAACGCGTGGGACGGCTGCGCCAGCACCGAGCCGAGCGCAACCGGTGGCCCGACATAAGCAATATGACGGCACATCAGAGATCCCTCGCGGTGCGGAATCCGGAGAAGATCTGGCGCCGCACCGGCAGATCCCAGTTGCGGAACGTGCCCCGGCAGGCCACCGCGTCGACGGCGAACGACCCACCGCGCAGGACCTTGTGGTCGGGCCCGAAGAACACCTCCGAGTACTCCCGGTACGGGAACGCCGCGAAGCCCGGATAGGGGAGGAAGTCGCTCGACGTCCACTCCCACACATCGCCGATCAACTGACGTACGCCGAGCGGCGATTCACCTGCGGCGTACGCGCCCGCCCGCGCCGGACGCAGATGGCGCTGGCTCAGATTGGCCCGGTCCGGGGTCGGGTCCTCGTCGCCCCACGGGTAGCGGCGCGAGCGGCCCGAGTCCGGGTCGTGGCGCGCCGCCTTTTCCCACTCGACTTCGGTGGGCAGTCTGCGCCCCGCCCAGCGGGCGTACGCGTCCGCCTCGTACCAGCTCACATGGAGCACTGGCTCGTCGGCGGGCACCGGCTCGGTCACCCCGAATCTGCGGCGCAGCCACTGCCCCGCGTCCCGGTGCCAGAAGAGTGGAGCGGTCAGCTCGTGCTCGCGGACCATGGCCCACCCCTTTGGCGCCCACCAGCGCCGTTCGGTGTAGCCGCCGTCCTCGATGAAACGCTCGTACGCGCCGCAGGTGACCGGTGTCGTGTCGATGAGGAAAGCGGGGACGTCGCGCACATGGGCGGGGCGTTCATTGTCGAGGGCCCAGGGTTCGGTGGACGTTCCCATGGTGAATGGGCCGCCGGTCACCAGGACCTCGGCGGGCAGGGCGGCCGCGTCGTCGGGCCGCGGCGGTTCCGGTGCGGTGAGTACGGCCGGCCCCGACCTCAGTTGATGAGTGATCAGCATCGTCTCGTCGTGCTGCTGTTCGTGCTGGGCGATCATCCCGAAGGCGAAGCCCGCGTCCACGAGCGGGCGGCCGCCGGTCAGGGCGGTGCTGTCGAGGATGTCCAGGGCCCGGCCCCGTACCTCCGCCGCGTAGGAACGGGCCTCGGCGGGCGGCAGCAGCGGCAGGGACGGACGGCTGGCCCGCGGATGTTCGAACGCGTCGTACAGCCCGTCGATCTCGGGCCGCATCGGCTCCCGCCCGGCGACGCCCCGCAGCAGCCACAGCTCCTCCTGATTGCCGATGTGCGCGAGATCCCACACCAACGGCGACATCAACGGTGAATGCTGGGCGGTCAGTTCATGGTCGTCCACACTGTCGGTGAGGAGCGTGGTGCGTTCCCGCGCGGTGAGGAGCGCCGCAAGAGCGCGCCGGCGGAGCATCTCGGTGTCCACGCCGGTGGCCGAGGGGGTGGGGGAGTGGGTCATGAGTCTGCCTTCCTTCCCGGTTCCGGACGGAGCGCCGCCGCGGGAATCGCATGCATCGCCGGCCTCGACAGCAGTCCGGACAGATCGTCGGCCGGACATCGCCCCCGGGCGACATAACGGTCGTGGAATGTCGCCACCGCCTCCTGCGCAGCCTCGCTCGCACCCATCCGGGGCAGCGCGTCGAGGGCCAGCTGGAAGCAGACGGCGGCCACCGCCCGCAGTTCGGGGTCGGCCAGGCCGTCACGGGCGGCGCCGGTCCAGAGCGGGTTGCGCGGTGCCGATTGCGGGCCCGCCGTCTCGGCCAGCGGTTTGACGGTGCGGTACACGGTCTCGGCGGCCTCCGGGTCGTCGAACAGAGCGGTGGTGACGGCGAGCGGCACGAGCCATCCGTCGTCGCCCGGCTGCGCGTCGATCATGCGCAGTTCGAGATGCCCGCGCGGGCGCACCGGAGGAAAGAGCGTGCTGATGTGGTAGTCGAGATCGGCGCGCACCGGCGGCCGTGGCGCGCCCGTACGGATCCAGTCGCGGAAGGTCAGATCCTCCGGGACGGTCCAGGGCCCCTCGCCGTCGCGTATGCACATCACGGGGGTGTCGAGAACATGCGTGGCCCAGGCGTCGCGCGGGGCCAGATGGCCCGGCGGCGCCAGACTCCGTACCGGATCGAGATCCGCCCATATCGACTGGCGGGTGGACCGCAGTCCCGTCGGCCGGCCCAGCCGGTACGGCGAGTTGGCGAACGCCGCCACCAGCACCGCACCCAGCAGATGCGACAGCTGCCAGCGCCGCCCGTAGCCGAGTGGCCCCGGCTCCTCCTCGCCCGCGTCGAGACAGACCTGGACGGATGCGGTGGTGCACATCATGGCGCGGCCGGCCGTACCCGACCGGTCGAGTGAGACCTCCATGGCGTCGTAGCGGGGCTCGTGCAGCAGACGGTGCGGCGGATGCCAGGGGTCGACACCGACACCGACCGGTGCGAGGTCCTCCGCGTCGAGGGCGGCACGTACGGCGGCCAGATCGGCGGTCATGGCATCGACGCAGGCCATCAGGGAGTCGGCGGGGCGCGAGCTGAGCTCCAGCTGGCCGCCGGGTTCGAAGGTGAGTGCCGCACTCAGCGGCAGTGCGCGTACAGCGGCGACAGCCGCGTGGAGACGGTCGTGCGGGACCGGGATCCGGGGGTGGTCACGGTCGTGGATGAGCCATTCGAGCTCGACACCGACCGTGCGGGGCGGGCCCGTCTTGAAGCAGATACATCGCAGTAAATCCTCCGCCTCCCCCTCGCCGAGGGGGAGGTCGTACTCGGCCGGACCGTGGCCGACAGGTGCGTCCGGTGACATTCCGGGGCCTCCTTCTTCGGTGCGTCCGTACCACCCAAACCCGTGCCGGGAGATCGCACAAGAGGGCCCTTGTGCGACAGAAATTCGGTTGTAAACGGGCCTCGGAAGTACCGACCATGTCCCGTATGCACCACAAGGGGGAGTATTGATGAGCGCACGGCTTCGCGCCATCGCAAGAGAGACCGAGGCCATCGTCGAGCAGCGGTTCTACCGCACGCCCGCGGGGCGCGAGGTGAGTATCGAGCGTGCTCTGGCCGCCGCGCTTTCCGGGACCCGGCTGTACGGGCCCGAGCCGGTGCCCGTCGCCGTTCTGGACTCCGACCGCACCACGGTTTTCGAGGTCACCGGCGAGAGCAGCCTGCAGGCGGCGCGCCGGATGACGGGCGAAGGGCCCGGCAAGGTCGCCGTGCTGAACTTCGCCTCCGCCCGTAACCCCGGCGGCGGCTATCTCAAAGGCGCGCAGGCCCAGGAGGAGGCGCTCTGCCGCGGCTCGGCGCTCTACGCCACCCTGCTGCGCGCCCCCGGCCACTACGCCCACCACCGCGCCGAACGCAGCGCCTTCTACACCGACCGGGTCATCCACTCGCCCGGCGTACCGGTGTTCCGCGACGACCGGGGGCGCCTGCTGGACATCCCGTACACCGTGGGCTTCCTCACCTCGCCCGCACCGAACGCCGGAGTGATCCGCAGCCGGACCCCCGAGGACGCCCCTCGCATCCCCGCCGCGCTCGCGTCCCGCGCTGAACGGGTGCTGGAGGTCGCTGCGGTGCGCGGATACCGCAGGCTGGTGCTCGGCGCCTGGGGCTGCGGCGTGTTCCGCAACGATCCGGCGCGGGTGGCAGGTGCCTTCCGCGCGCTGCTCACCGACGGGGGTCGGTTCGCCGGGCATTTCGAGCAGATTGTCTTCGGTGTCCTCGACCGCGGTCCCGAATCGGCCACTTGTGCCGCATTCGCTCGCGTGTTCGAAAAAGAGCTGCGGATGCCGGGGTCGGGCACTCCCTGACCCCGCCGTTGAGCCAGAGGGGTGGACACCGACCGTCACCGTGACGTTGAGCCGGAGGGTCCACGTCAGCTGCAAGGGCCGCGGCGCCGCCGGTCAGTTCCAGCCGTAACGCTCCCGCAGCCGGCCGGCGACCAGATCGAACCGGTCCCGGTCCAGCGCGCACGCCTCGCGCCGCATCCCCTCCTCATGCACCCGCAGCACCCGGTCCAGATCGACCCAGGAGGGCCGGCCGGAGCTGTCCCACGGCCCGGCGCCGAGGGCCACCCACGCGCGGTCCCGGTCGTGCTGCTTGCTGGAGAGCTGCACGGCGAGCAGCGTGCCCGCCGCCTCCCGAGCCACCACCAGTACCGGGCGATCCTTGCCGCGCCCGGCGTCCTCCTCGAAGGGCACCCAGGTCCAGACGATTTCGCCGGGGTCGGGATCGCCGTCGCGGTCGGGGGCGTACGAGGTGCGGACCGGGCCCACCTCGTGCGGGTTCGCCTCGGCGGTCGCGGCGGGGCCTGAGCGCCCGGGGAAGTCGGCCGAGCCGTCGGCGGCGCGGACGGAGTCCGAGCGGTACGTGCTGTCTGAACGGTGAGGGATGGTCATCGGAACACCGTAGGGGCTGTCCGGCCCGCTCCGTGGACCGGGCCCGCCGCACGGGCAGCAGTCTCGGACTGTGTGGCGAACACGTTGTGCACCCGCTCCGACATCATCTTCTGCTGGTCGAGGAATCGACGGGCCGCATTGGCGATCGACACGAAGTCGTCGCCCACCTTGAAGATGACAGCACCGCGCACCCGCAGAGGAATCCCCTGATGCGTGACGCAATCGACGGACAGTTCCGTTTCGTTGAGATCCAGCGACATGTTCCGTACGGCCTGCACGCCGGGGAGGACGAGCGTGCCGTGCCCGGTGACGATGCGGAATCCCATGCCCTGTCCGAGGCCCTCGGTCTTGTGCTTGGAACCGGAGATGACGAGTGCCTCATTCGGCTCGGCCACTCGCCACATGAGCTTGAACAGGACGACCAACACCATGATGGCAGCGAGTACGAGACCCGCCGTGACGCCGATGACCATCGGCATGCGCCCCCTTATCGCAGTACCCCGCCGGTACTGCTGAACAGAGGGAGTCCTCTCCTGTGCGCGACGGCGGAGAAGAGGTGTGCGCAACCTTGCCGCAATCTTGACTGCCGCACCCGGAACGCCGGTCCTTCGCACACCTCAACTGTCGCAAGCAGGAGCCACATAGACCGTGCGCGGTGGCAGATACTCGATCACCGTCACCACCGCCCCCGGCTTGATACGGACCCCCGGCGAGGCGGGATGGGCGAGGAAGTGCTCGGCGCCCCCACGGATGTGAACGATCACCTCACCGACCAGCCCCGGCCCCACCGTCCCGGTCACCCTGCCGACCAGCCCCACCATCGACGAGTCATCCATGCCCCGGAGCGTACCCACTTCCAAGTGGTCTGGAAGACTGCCCGACGCCATGAGCCAGTTACCCAAGCAGCCCACCGAAGGCCCCGTCCCGACCAGCGCCGACGTGGCGCGGCTCGCCGGGGTCTCGCGGGCCACCGTGTCGTACGTACTCAACAACAACTCGACCGTCCGGATCAGCGAGCCCACCCGTCGCCGGGTCAGGGAGGCGGCCTCCGAACTCGGCTATGTGCCGCACGCGGCGGCCCGGAGCCTGCGCGCCGGACACACCCGGACGGTGCTGATGCCCACCGGGAACCACCCGATCGCTCCGCTCCACCACCGCTTCCTCCATGAACTCGAATCCGGGCTGCGCCGCCTCGACTACACCGTGGTCCAGCACGGGAGCCTCGGACTGGACACCGACGAGGCCGCCCGGGCCTGGGCCGAACTTCGCCCCGTCGCTGTGATCGCACCCGGCGGGGTGGCGCTCACACCGCAGGGCATAGCCGTCCTGCGGCGCTCCGGCGCCAAGGCAGTGATCACCCTCGGCCCACAGCCGGTGGACGACGCCCACGCCCTGGTCATGGACCAGCGAGAGGTCGGCAGTTGCGCCACCGGACATCTGCTGGAACGCGGACGACGCCGGATCGGCGTCGTCATGCCCGAGGAACCGGGCCTCGCCCTGTTCGCCGAACCGAGGCTGTCCGGAGCCCGGCGGGTGGCGGCCGATGGCGGAGCCCTCATCGAGCCGTTGCCCTTGCGGTACGACGAGGAGTCGGCCGGCGAGCTCGCCGGCCGGTGGCGCACACTCGGACTCGACGCCGTGTTCGCGTACAACGACGCCTACGCGATGCTTCTGATGCGGGCCCTCCAGGACGCGGGCATCGAGATACCGGGCGAGACGGCCGTGGTGGGCGCCGACGACCTGCTGCTCGGCAGGTTGCTGAGGCCCCGGCTGAGCAGTGTGCGGATGGAACTGGCCACGTCGCAGCCGCTGGCGGATATTGTCGACCGGCTGGTGCGGCATCCGGGAGGCGTGCCGGAGCGCCATGACCTGCTGAGGGTGCGGGCGATCCCCCGCGAGTCCAGCTGAGGGGGTTCAGCGCGGCAACGTGCGCGTCGCGCGTCGCTTGCTTAGCGTCATGACCATGAACCATCCGCAGAGTTACGAGATCCTGCTGGTCCCGGAGTTCACCGAAGGCCCCGCTGAGGCCCCGAAGGCCAAGGGCGCCTCCGAGGCCTCCGGAACCCCCGAGTCCGCCGATGCCGGCGGTGTCCGGCCCGCCGGCGCTCCTATCCGTTCTGCCGTCGTGACGGCCACCGGCGAGACGGGTGCGTCGGGCTACCCTCGGTACGCCGGGGAGGGCATGGTGGCGGACATCGATCCGGCGACCCGCACGGTGGAGGCGCTGCTTGTCGACGGTGCCGAACTGGACCTCGGGCTCTCGGTCAGGATCTCGGAGCGGACCGCCGACAGCTGACCGTCCGTGCTGACAACCGCCTTGCAAAAGGCCGGAGTTGGGCAACCCGCTCGTGCGTGACGCCTGCACCGGTCCGCGCGCGAAAAAGGGAGCAGCAGTTCGATCAATTCCCTTTTCGATCGGTGCGGCGCGACTACGATGTTGCACGTTCAACCGGGCGAGATCACGTTCGATGGCCGAACGCAGCTCGCACGGCTGCGCCGGATCGCGTAGTCCCGAGAGGCCGCGGCCGCACACCCCGCGTGCCCCACCGCATGGGACCACCCCTCGAACCGATCGACTGGAGAGTCTTCATGTCCCTGCTCGACCCCAAAACCTGGCAGTCCCGCACACTCGCGGGTGGTGAGTCGGATGTCGTCGAGCCCGCCACCGGAGAGGTCCTCGGACACGTCACCCTCGCCGCGCCCGAGGACATCGCGGCAGCCGCCGAGGCCGCGGCCGCCGCCCAGTCCGCTTGGGCCCGCACCCCGCACTTCGTGCGCGCGGCCGTCCTGCGCCGGGCCGGTGACCTGTTCAACGCCCACGCGGACGAGCTGCGCGAATGGCTCGTAAGGGAGTCCGGATCGATCCCCGGCAAGGCTGACTTCGAGCTTCACGTCGCCGCCCAGGAGTGCTACGAAGCCGCCGCGCTCGCCTCCCGGCCGGCCGGTCAGGTCCTCCCGAGCGAGGACCAGCGGCTCTCCTACACCCGCAGGGTCCCGGTCGGGGTGGTCGGCGTCATCTCCCCGTTCAACGCGCCGTTGATCCTCTCCATTCGGTCCGTCGCGCCCGCACTGGCCCTCGGCAACGCGGTGCTTCTCAAGCCCGACCCGCGCACCGCGGTCTGCGGCGGGCTCTCACTCGCCGCCGTCTTCGCCGAGGCCGGACTCGGCGAGGACCTGCTGCATGTCCTGCCCGGCGGCGCCGAGGCCGGACAGGCGCTCGTCGCCGAACCTCGCGTCCCGGTCATCTCCTTCACCGGCTCCACCACGGCGGGCCGTGCCGTCGGCGAGGCTGCCGGGCGGCTCCTCAAGCGTGTGCACCTCGAACTCGGCGGCAACTCCGCCCTCGTCGTCCTGGAGGACGCCGACCTGGAGGGCGCTGTGGCGCAGGCGACCTGGGGCTCCTTCTTCCACCAGGGCCAGATCTGCATGACCACCGGCCGCCACCTCGTCCACGCCTCGCTGCACGACGAGTACGTCGAGCGGCTCGCCGCGAAGGCGGACGCACTGGTTGTCGGCGACCCGCACCGTGAGCAGGTCCACCTCGGACCGGTCATCGACCGCGGCCAGCTCGGCAAGATCCACCGGCTGGTCGAGTCGAGCACCGCACGGGGTGCGAAGCTCGCGGCGGGCGGCACCCACCGCGACCTGTTCTACCGCCCCACCGTTCTCACCCACGTCGACGACCGGACACCCGCCTACGCCGAGGAGGTCTTCGGGCCGGTCGCCCCCGTGCGGTCCTTCGCCACCCTGGACGAGGCCGCGGCGCTGGCCGCCGACAGCCCGTACGGACTCTCGCTGGGCATCGTCACCCGTGACACCGCCCTCGGCCTGGAACTCGCCGACCGGATCCCGACCGGCATCGCTCACATCAACGACCAGACGGTGAACGACGAGGCGGTCGCACCCTTCGGCGGCATCGCCGCGTCAGGCACCGGGGCGCGCTTCGGGGGCGAGGCCAATCTGGAGGCCTTCACCGA
Source organism: Streptomyces sp. NPDC051020 (assembly GCF_040683105.1). Classification (NCBI taxonomy): domain Bacteria; kingdom Bacillati; phylum Actinomycetota; class Actinomycetes; order Kitasatosporales; family Streptomycetaceae; genus Streptomyces; species Streptomyces sp. NPDC051020. The sequence goes on from NZ_JBFBCG010000056.1 coordinate 13,071, forward strand.
CCTGCGCTGGACGACGGTCCGCCGCGAACCGGCCGGCCACCCCTTCTAGGGCGTGTTTCGAAAGCCCCGTCTGCCAGGCGGTGTCTGGCCCGCCCCATGGGCGGACGACGCCACTTTCGAAACACGCCATACGTCCGGCGGATCGGGGGGCGGACACCCCCAGGGAGATCCGGACGCCGAAGGGGCCCGGCCGAACCGGCCGGGCCCCTTCACCGTCGCCCGCGCGCGCCGCCTACTTCGGTTCCTTCTGCTGGTCCTTGATGGACCTGCGGACCTCGTCCATGTCCAGCTTGCGGGCCTGCCCGATGACATCCTCGAGAGCTGTCTCCGGCAGGGCCCCCGGCTGGGAGAACACCGCCACATTGTCCCGGACGATCATCAGGGTCGGAATGGACCGGATCTCGAAGGCCGCCGCCAGCTCCTGCTGCGCCTCTGTGTCGACCTTGGCGAAGACCAGGTCGGCGTGGCGCTCGGACGCCGCGTCGTACACCGGCGCGAACTGCCGACACGGGCCACACCAGGAAGCCCAGAAGTCGATCAGGACGAACTCGTTCTCGCTGACGACCTGATCGAAGTTTTCCTTGGTGAGCTCTACGGTGCTCATGCTCTCGCTACCTCTTCCTGTGCCCGTTCGGACGTGTCCGGCACAACCGTGCCCGGTTCCGCGCTATTCCGCCTGCCCATGTGGCCATGGCTCACACCCACGGCCAGACTGTCCCCATGACAGATGCTGTGGAGAACGCCGTGTACGACGTCGTGGTGATCGGTGCCGGACCTGTGGGTGAGAACGTGGCGGATCGGACCCGGGCCGCTGGACTGTCCACGGCGGTCGTCGAGAGGGAGCTCGTCGGCGGCGAGTGCTCGTACTGGGCGTGCATGCCAAGCAAGGCGCTGCTGCGCCCGGTCGTGGCCCGTGCCGACGCGCGCAAGGTCCCCGGACTCAGCGCGGCGGTCCAAGGCCCCCTGGACACGGCAGCCGTCCTCGCCCACCGTGACGAATACGCCTCGCACTGGAAGGACGACGGACAGGTCGCCTGGCTGGAGGGGATCGGCGCGGACGTCTACCGGGGGCAGGGACGTCTGACCGGCACGAAGGAGGTCTCCGTCACAGGCCCTGACGGCACCGAACACCGGCTGACCGCCCGGCACGCCGTCGCCGTCTGCACCGGCAGCCGCGCCGTCGTTCCCGGCCTTCCCGGAGTCGCCGACGCCCGCCCCTGGACCAGCCGCGAGGCGACGAGCGCCAAAGAGGTGCCGGGTCGACTGGTGATCGTCGGCGGGGGAGTCGTCGGCGTGGAGATGGCCACCGTCTGGCAGGCTCTCGGCGCGCAGGTCACGATGCTGATCCGCGGCAAGGGGCTGCTACCGAAGATGGAGCCGTTCGCGGGCGAGCTGGTCGCCGAGGCCCTCACTGAGGCCGGAGCCGACATCCGTACAGGCGTCTCGGCCACCTCCGTGCGGCGTGCTGCCCCCGACGGACCGGTCACCGTGGAACTGGACAACGGCGAGCACATCGAGACCGACGAGATCCTCTTCGCCACCGGCCGTGCCCCGCGCACCGACGACCTGGGCCTGGAGACGGTGGATCTGAAGCCCGGATCCTGGCTCGAGGTCGACGACAGCTGCCGCGTCGAGGGCAGCAACTGGTTGTACGCGGTCGGCGACGTCAATCACCGGGCGCTCCTCACCCACCAGGGCAAGTACCAGGCCCGCATCGCGGGTGCCGCGATCGCCGCCCGCGCGCAGGGTGGCGCTCCGCCGGCGACCGGCCGCTGGGGCGCACACACCGCCACCGCCGACCACGCGGCCGTCCCCCAGGTCGTCTTCACCGACCCGGAGGCCGCATCCGTCGGGCTCACCCTCGCCGCGGCCGAGCGCGCCGGGCACCGGGTCCGCGCCGTCGACCACGACCTCGCCGCCGTCGCCGGCTCCGGACTGTACGCGGACGGCTACCGGGGCCGCGCCCGCATGATCGTCGACCTCGACCGCGAGATCGTACTCGGCGTCACCTTCGTCGGCCCCGGCATCGGGGAACTGCTGCACTCGGCGACGGTCGCCGTTGCGGGCGAGGTCCCCATCGACCGGCTCTGGCACGCGGTCCCCGCCTTTCCGACGATCAGCGAGGTGTGGCTGCGCCTGCTGGAGGCGTACCGGGGCTGAGTACGGCTGGTGAGCCAGTGCGTCGGCGTGTCCCGCCGTCCCTCCGAGGGACGGCGGGACACGCCGACGAGGTCCGTCGTCCCGCGCAGCTGCACCTACGAAGTGCCGGTGAGCTCACCGGGCGATGCGTTTTCCGGCTCTCACCAGTAGTGGCGCCGCCCACCGATCCCGTGGCCGACAGCACCGAGAATCCAGAGGACCGCACCGATCAGCACGAGGGCGACGCCGATGGTCGACAAGAAGGAAACCCCGGCAACCATGCCGAGCACGAGCAGAATGGCTCCGAGGACGATCATTGCGTCCCCCAATCTTTCAGGCCCACCTTCGAGTATGCGCCGGACGGCGTAACTCCGCGTCGCCGACGACTGCTGTCGCTCGTGCTGCCGTCCCGGGCCGCCGGGCAGTGGCCGGCTGGGGCCCGGACAGCTCGTCGGACAGCCGGGGTTTCAGGCCGACGACACGGCCGGTGGACCCCCTCGACCAGGCGCCATCCGGTCCGGCGAACCGCTACGCGACCCGCCTCTCCAGCACCTGCTGTTCCTCTTCCTCCTCGGGCAGCTTCACGTCGCTCACCAAGATGTTGACCTCCACGACCTCCAGACCGGTCATCCGCTCGATGGCGGCGATCACCTCGGTCCGGACCTCCCCCGTGAGCTCGACGATCGCGTATCCGTATTCGACGACGATCGACAGGTCGACCGCCGTCTGGACCTCGCCGACCTCGACCTTGACACCGCTGGTGACGGACTGACCACCCGCTCCGGGCACCCGTTCCCTCACAGCGCCCATACCGCGGGCGAATCCCCCTCCCATGCCCTGGACTCCGGGCACTCCCCGGGCCGCCAGCCCGGCGATCTTCGCCACCACGCCATCGGCGATCGTGGTTCGGCCCCGCGACCCAGGTTCCGTTCTGCGGTTTCCGCCGTGCAGTCCTGCTCCGTGCGTGGCCTCGGATTGTGGGCGGGTGGTCTCGGGCCGGTTCACCTGCGTTTGATCGGTCATCGTCGGTCGCCCTTCCGAAGAGAAGGTGGATTCGAACGCCTTGGCCATTTTACGTACCATTTGTCAACATTGCTCGAGCGGTAGGGGGATGTGGCCGGACCCACGGGCAGGCCCCGCCGCAGAGGGGAAGGGTGGGATTCCGCGGTTCGTCACGGAGATGGCTCGCCCGCCCACCGTCTGTCCGCTCTGCTGGTCACCGCAGACGAAAGGTCGACCCAACGATGCACGGGTGGCAGGGCCGTTGCGGTTCGGTGCGGTGTTCTTTCGTCCAGCGGGACGGCGGCTGCGCCGCACTCCGATCGTGGTTTTCCTGCCACAGGTGGCGAACCTCGCGGGGCCTGCACCTACCTGGGCTCCGCCTCCACGACCGCTTCGGTCGCACCGTCGACGAATTCGGACAGGCCGACCGGTCGTCGGGGGATGCTGTGGCCTGACGTCACCGGCAGGGCGGGCCGGTCCGGCGGTGGAGGACGACGCCGGGTCACGGGGCGTCGGTTCCGGTGCTCAGGGACCGCCCGCAGCGCAGGTTCCAGCGGCCGGACCGGCCGCTGAGCTCGGTCAGTGTCAACGGGGCGACGTCCAACCGCCAGAACACCTGCGGCGGAAGGCCCAGCGCATGCACGATCGCGGCGCGCACTACCGCGGGTTCGACCACAGCGATCAGGCGGCCGTCCCCGGCGCCGTCCCGATGCAACGAGTCCAGCCAGCCGCCCACTCGCGCACACAGGTCCAGTAGCGACTCGCCGCCATGCGGTGCCGCCGAAGGGTCGGACAGCCAGGCCGACACCGCCTCCGGCTCGGCCTCGCTCACCTCCGCCAGCCGCTGCCCGCTCCAGCGCCCCAAGTCCCAGCCGCGGAGGACCGGTTCGGGCTCGGACCGCAGCCCCAACGTCTCGGCGGTCCCGACGCACCGCTCGTCCGCTCCGCACACCCGACGATCGGCTGGAGGCACCGCGGCAGCGGCCGCACGCGCCCGCCGGACACCGGACGCGTCGAGCGGGGCGTCGCCGTCGAAACGGGCTTCACGCAGCGCCGCATTGAGCGCCGGTGAGATCAACATCACTTGCACCGTCAACATCGGTGTCACCTCCCTGAACTGTGGCCTTTCGGGTAAGCACACCATGGCATCCGGGCCTCCCGGCCCCGCAGTCGGCGCCATGGCGGCGCGTGCCCGCAGGCGGTATGGTCGCGACGAACATGACGACGGTGTGACGGAAGTCCGGTGAGAATCCGGCACGGTCGCGCCACTGTGAACCCGTACCTCTGCGGGAAGTCAGACCCGGCACTGTCGTCTCAGGCACCACGATCGGGACGCGTGTTCCCTCAGGAGGTTCTGCCATGGCACAGACTGCTGCCCCCGCAACCGTCGCCACACCCGCCATCACCCCCATCTCGCTGAAGGCCATTGCCCCGTGGGCGGTCTTCTTCGGCATTCTCATGCTCGTTCTGCTGTACTTCGTCGGCGCCGAGCAGGGTGCCACCGCCGTCATCTCCGGCGAAGGTGTCCACGAGTGGGTCCACGACGGTCGCCACCTGCTCGGTTTCCCCTGCCACTGACACGCTGCGCACCTCAGGGGAACCGCTCATGAACTCCATATCTGTCAGAGCGCTGCTCGTCCGCGGCATGCTGGCCGGACTCGCCGCGGGCGCGCTCGCTCTTGCCGTCGCCTACTTCCTCGGCGAATCCCGGGTGGACGCGTCGATCGCGCTCGAAGAGGCTCACAGCCACGAGCACGGCGGTGAGGAACTCGTCAGCCGTACCATGCAGTCCACCGCGGGTCTCGCCACCGGTGTCCTGGTCTTCGGTGTGGCGATCGGCGGCATCGCCGCGCTGGTCTTCTGCTACGCCCTCGGCCGCATCGGCAGGTTCGGCCCGAGGGCCACGGCCGCATTGATCGCGTTCGGCGCCCTGCTGACCGTGTATGTCGTGCCGTTCCTCAAATACCCGGCCAATCCGCCGGCTGTCGGAAATCCCGACACGATCGGCCAACGCACCACCCTCTTCTTCCTGATGGTCGTCCTCAGCGTGCTGTTGGCCGTCGCTGCCGTCATCTTGGGCAAGCGGCTGGCTCCCCGCCTGGGCAACTGGAACGCGTCCATTGCCGCGTCCGCCGCCTATGTGCTCGCCATCGGGCTGGCCTACGCCTTCCTGCCCTCGTTCAACGAGGTCGGCAAGGACTTCCCGGCCAGTCTGCTGTGGGAGTTCCGCCTTGCCACCCTCGCCGTTCAGGCCACGCTGTGGACCACTTTCGGTCTGGTCTTCGGCTATCTGACCGAGCGGCTGCTGGTGCCCAAGGCCGGCGCAGTGACGGCCGGGGGCGGTACCACGTCCCACCCGGCCGCCGCTGCGAGCTGAGGCGCCGGCCGACTCGTCGGCCGTTTGACGGCAGAACCCGCCGGGATCCCCCGGTGGGTTCTGCCGTCTATGCGGCGTCCGTCGCGTCGGTCGCTTCAGTCACGTACGTCGCATGCGTTGTGTCCGACGGCTCCGATGGCTCCGGCGTGTCCGACCAGTCGATCAGGAAGTGCTTCAGCCGGTCGTCCGCCCTGACGAAGCGCATTCCTGCCGCGACCATGACGTGGTGGGACGCGATGTTGTCGAGGTCGGCATCGCCGTTCACGGCGGCGATGCCCTCGCCGCGGGCGAACCCCAGCAGCGCCCGCAGCGCCTCGGAGGCGTACCCCTTGCCGCGCGCCGCAGGGGTCAGGCCGTAGCCGATGGTCACCTGCCCCTCCGCGTTCGGAGCGCCGTGAAAGCCCACTCCGCCTATGGCGTGTCCGTCCTGGCGGAGGCGGATCTCGTAGGCACCGAACGGCTGGGGGTTGCCGGTGTCGGCGCAGTGCTCCAAGAAATGCCCTGCCCCGGCCGCGTCGCCGTCGGTGGGGTACTCCGGTGCCCATAGGGCGCCCGGCCCCGGACGGCGGGCCACTATGTTCTCCGCCTCGTCGGGACTCAGCGGGTGGAGTACGAGTCGAGGTGTCAGAAGATCTCTCATGACTCGTCGGACTATCACGGCGGCGAGCTTCGGCGCACCGGAATTATCGGAGTCCTTGCTGTCGGAAGGAGTGGGTAGCAGGGCCGAGTACCGCTGATACGGGGAGTGGGCCGGTCCGACCGTGCGGAGCGCAGGGTCCGCCTCGCCCACCCGCAGGCGTACATCGAATCCCTTGATGAGCGGGACACGGCCGGCGTGTCGGTGCGCTCTTCTTGACGACGCCCACCACGGGGCGACGCACCGCATCACGGCCCCGGCCGGCGCAGGCGGCACCTCCCAGGCCGACGCGCGTGGACACGATCCCACCACAACTGTGGGCCCGGTCGGCACGCGTACGCCGACCGGGCCCACCGCCTGCACCCACAGTGGCCGGGAAGAGGGGCGGGGCTTCCCCGTCGGACAGCGTCCGTCCCGAAGCTCTCAGCTGCTCACGTCCTCCCCGAAGTCCCTGGACATCGCCGCTGCCATCCGCAGATGAGGTGTCGCCTCCTCCTGCCGGCCCTGCCGCTCCAGGGTGCGGCCGAGCATCAGCCGCGCATAGTGCTCCACCGGGTCACGCTCCAGCACCGCCCGCAGCTCCGTCTCGGCCTTGCCGAGCCGCGCCGAGTGGTAGTAGGCGCGGGCCAGCAGCAGCCGCGGCGCGACCTGCTCCGGCGCTTCCTCGACCAGTCCGGCCAGGATCCGGGCCGCGGTCAGGTACTCCTTGGCCTCGAAGAACATCCGGGCGCGGTCCCAGCGATCGGCTGCCGTGCCGAACTCATAATAGGTGTCGTTCACTTGCCCTCCTCGGTTGCGGCCTTGGGAGATCCGTCGGGCCATGCATCCAGTCGTTCGCGCGGCCCGCTTTCAGCTTGCACAACACCTCATTATGGTTGAACATTCCACCAAACTTTTGGCGCGGGTGCCGACCGCCCGCGCCTGCACAGGAATAGGTTGAGCGCCATGAGTAATCTCGATCGCCAGGCCGCACTCTCCGTCTGCGGTGGCCGGGGCTTTGTCGTCGCCGACCCGGTGCGTGAACTCCTCGCCCCGCGTCACGTCCCGCTCGGCGAGTCCACCGAGGTTCGCAGGCTGCTGCCCAACCTCGGCCGCCGGATGGTCGGAGCCTGGGCCTTTGTCGATCACTACGGCCCTGACGACATCGCTGACGAACCCGGGATGCAGGTACCGCCCCACCCCCACATGGGCCTGCAGACGGTCAGCTGGCTCCACGACGGCCAGGTGCTTCACCGCGACAGCCTGGGGAGCCTGCAGACGATCCGCCCGCGCGAACTGGGACTGATGACCTCCGGCAGGGCCATCAGCCACGCCGAGGAGAGCCCGAAGCCGCACGGTCGATTTCTGCACGGCGCTCAGCTCTGGGTTGCGCTGCCCGACGCTCACCGCCAGGTCGAGCCGCACTTCCAGCATCACACCGACCTGCCGACCGTCACCGCCCCCGGCCTCACCGCCACGGTGATCCTCGGCGAGCTGGACGGTGCCACCTCGCCCGGCACCGCCTACACCCCGATCGTCGGCGCCGACATCGCCCTGACCCGTGGCGCCGAGGCGCGCCTGCCGCTCGATCCGGACTTCGAGTACGCCGTGCTGTCAATGTCCGGCGAGGGGGAGGTCGACGGCGTGCCCCTGCTGCCCGGATCGATGCTCTACCTCGGCTGCGGCCGCACCGAACTCCCGCTGCGCGCCGACTCCGACACGGGGCTGATGCTCCTCGGGGGCGAGCCCTTCGAGGAGGAGATCGTCATGTGGTGGAACTTCATCGGACGATCGCAGGAGGAGATCGAAGGGGCGCGCAGGGACTGGATGGAGGGGTCCCGCTTCGGTGAGGTGAAGGGTTATGACGGGGGGCGACTGTCTGCTCCCCAACTGCCGCCGGTTGTGCTGAAACCGCGGGGAAGGGTGCGCTGAACTGCGGTGATGCGCTCTGGGTACATCGCCGTTGGGTGCCTTCTCCATCCTCCTCGGCTGGGCCGGCTGAGAGGGTGGGCGTGCCTGGCGATGATCAGCTCGGGTGCGGGTCACGACTTGCAGGTGTCGGCGCCTGTGGCCAGGTCTGATCGAACACTTGCTGACCCTTTGCTGACTCTACTGACAAGTAGTTAGATTTCGACGGGACCGCCTGCGAGGGGCTGAGCCGTCTGTCGGCCACCGCCGGTGGCGCTGTACGGCGAGCTCGGCCGGCTGACCGGCTCGCCGGTCGTGGAGCTCAACCGCGCCATCGCCGTCGCCGAGACCGATGGCCCCGAGGCGGGCCTGCGCATCGTCGACCAACTGGGCTTGGACGACTTCCGGTACCTGCACTCGACCAGGGGCGAGCTGTTGCTACGTCTCGGCCGGATCGAGGAGGCGCGTGACGCATACCGACGTGCCAGGGAGCTCACCGAAGTTGGCGCCGAACGGCGCTTCCTTGAACGCCGGCTGACAGAGTTGCCAGGCACCTCAGGATCGGGTTAGCCGAAATGCCAGGTCGACTTCGGCCTGCGTTCCGCATAACTCGGCAGCGGCTTGCCGCTGCCTTCGGAGGTGCGCAGGACGGGCATGTCGGTGAGCGGGTCGGTGAAGAACGCGAGAACGTCTCCTGTCGGTTATGGCAGGCAATGTCGAAGCGGATCTCGCCGCCCGGTAGCGCTTGATCCCGCGGTTCGGCGGTGTTCGGTGGTGGTGCCTGAATGGCGCAGCCACTTCAGAGGATGTCCTGCTTCCCAGACGGTCAAGTAATGGTAATCCTGTGATCTTGCAATTGGCCAGCTGTGCCCCCGGACCGGTCACGGCATGGGCCTCAAGGGGTGGGCGAGGAGGTCCACGCCGTCCGGTGGACTCATGAGTTCGCCGACCTTCGCCCAACCCCACCGCCGGTACAGCTCGCGCGCCGGCGCCTCGTTTGACGCGGCGAGCACGGCGAACGGCTCGGTACGGTCGGCCATCAGCACGTCGAGCAACTCACGCCCGTGCCCGCGACCCCGCAATGGGCAGGCGTCGGGCCTGAAGTTGTTCCGCACGAACACGACGAATGCTTTCGTGGAGTCCCTGAAGGCTGGGTTACGGCGTCGGCAGGCACGGTCTTCCACTCGGATCACGGACGTCGAGAACTCCATGATCTTGGAAGCCGTGTCTGTCACGCTCCCGGAACCCCACCGAGCCGGCAGGTCATTACGAACCGGACATCAAGCAACTACCCCGGGGCCCTGGCTCCGGTCCGGGTGCCGGAAAGGGACCGTCGACCAGTCCGGCGCGAGTCAGATGGACCCCAGCCTGAAAGCGACTGGTCGCGTTGAGTTCATCCATGATTTCCGCGATATGGCGGCGGCAGGTGCGGACTGATATCCCGAGCCGGCGCGCGACCATTTCGTCCTTGTGGCCCATCGCCATAAGCCGCACGATCGACTTCTTGAGGTCATCGATATTGCACGCGGTGTCCTTCGTATCGGGAATGAGCGGGGTCGCGCTGTTCCACAGGTTCTCGAAAGCGGCACAGGCGAACGAGACCATGGCGGGGTTGCGCACCACGGTCGCCGCCGTCATGCCGGTCCCGGGGGAAGAGGCCGGAGAATGCGGAAGGACGAGTATTTCTCCGTCGTAGGCGACGAGCGGATCGATCAGCTCGGCGCAGGTGCGGACCTCGGCCCCACGCTGGGTCAGCTCCCGCACCAGGGACTTGGTGACCAGGTCGCCGCGAATGGCGTGCTGGTAGATCAACCGGGCCCGTACGCCGCGATCGAGGAGGTCCAGGGCGGCGGTCCGGGCGGCCGGGAAGGCGCAGGGGCGGGCGCCGCTGGGCAGTACGAGGAGAAGCTCATCCCGGCAGCGGCTGCTCATCTCGGTGATCAGCGCGTGCAGGGAGGCGGTGTCGCCAATGCCGCCCTGGGGGGACTCGGCGTCGGACGGTCCTGCGCGGTCGGGCGTGCACATCCCGGTCACCTCGCGGTCGCAGACGCCGTCCGCCGCGCGCTCGCGCAGTCGCGCCGTGAGCGCCCGCGTCAGCCGCGCCCGGGTCTCCTGTGCGTCGGCCGGGGCGACGAATTCCCCGTCTCCGTCTCCCTGCCGCATCAGTCCCCGGAGGTGCGGCACCCGCTCAGCGCCGACCGACTGCTCAGGACTCAGGCTCAGCCTCTCGGTCACGTCGTCGCGTTCGAACCGGGGCTCTTCCGCACTGAAACGGTGCGTCTTCGTACCGTGGTCCAGTGGTGTGTATTCCCCCGCGGAGTGGGGTCCTCTGGCTGCCGACATTCGTTGTTACCCCCTCGTGCCCGCAGATCAGTGGGCCAACACTATTCCTTTACCTGTCTTGGTGTCGGGGCGGCCAACCGTTTGGGTCCCCCGTGTGCCGGGAACTGTCGTCGTGGCGATCTGCCCGAGGGGACCTGCGGGCGCTAGGGCGTGTTTCGAAAGCCCCGCCTGCCGGGCGACGCCTGGCACGCACGCTCGCTGCGTTGTCGGGCTCGCCCTGATACGCCCAGTATCGGGGCGACCCTCCGCCTTGCGATCGCACGCACCAGACGCCGCCCGGCCCGCCCTGCGGGCGGACGACGCCACTTTCGAAACACGCCCTAGCGGGGGCCCGGACGCGGCAGCGCGCCGCAGGGTCTGCGGCGCGCCGGGGTGCGGAGTGGAGCGGTGCGGGGCCGATGGGTGCGAGCGCCGATCGGGACCGGCCGGAGTTCAGACCGCTTCGGCTGTGGAGACCGTGAGCTGGAGGTCCACCGGCAGATCCTGCCGACGCGTGATGTTGAGCTTGCGGTAGACGCGCGTGAGGTGCTGTTCCACGGTGCTGACGGTGATGTGCAGCTTCAGGGAGATCTCGCGGTTGGTGTAGCCGCTCGCCGCGAGCGTGGCCACCCGGCGCTCGGAGTCGCTCAGCTTCGTGTCCACGTCCGCGCGGCACTCCGCCGGGACGATCCGCTCCCGCATCCGGTCCTGTCGGCCGAGTTCGGGGGAGATCTCCTCGCACAGCGACTCGGCGCCGCACTCCCGGGCCAGATTCCAGGCCCGCCGGATCACCGCGTCGGCGCGGGAGGGCTCGCCCGTCGCCCGCAGGGAACGGCCCAGCTCCGCGAGGGAACGTGCCAGCTCCACCCGGTCGCCGGAGCGGCCCAGTTCGTCGACGGACTGGTTGAGGAGCGAGAGCCGCTGGCGCGGATCCGAGGTCACCGCGCGTAGCCGCAGACTGATGCCGCGCACCCAGGGCCTGCGCGCGTCCGGGTCGGCGAACTGCTGGTCCACGAGCGCCTTGGCGCGCTGCGTCTCGCCGAGCCGGAACAGCGCGTCCGCCGCGTCCGTGCGCCAGGGCAGCATCGCCGGCCGGTCCATGCCCCAGCTCCTGGCGAGCCGGCCCACTTCCAGGAAGTCGCCCAAGGCGGCGTGGAGTTGGTGTGTCGCCATGAGGTAGAGGCCACGCGCGCGCAGGTAGGACAGACCGTGGGTGCTCTTGAACAGCGTGTTCGCGACGGGCTGGCGGAGCCAGCGGGCCACCGCCGCATGGTCCCCCATGAGGGTGCGTGCCCGGATCAGGGTGGCCGTGGGACTCCCGATGAACGCGCTGCTGCTCTGTTCGGGCAGGCAGTCCAGCGCACGGCGTGCGTACTCCTCGGCGGCGTGCAGATCACTCAGGCGCAGCAGTACCGCCGCGAGCGCGGAGGAGAACAGGGCCTGCCAGGCGGGGGCGTTCTGCCGTTCGGCCTCGGCCAACAGTTCACGGCAGCAGACGGCGGCACGTTCCGGGTGGCCGGAGTAGGTGAGGGACCGCAGGGCGCGCATGACTGGTTCCAGTGTGTCGTCGGTGAGGACGGTCGTACGCAGGAAGCGCTCGGCCGCCGTCGTCTCGGCGCCCGCCACGGGTCTTCCCACGCCGTGCCCTCCCGGATGATCGATCCGTACGTGGAGTGCGCCCGCCGGTTCGTCCGTACCGGACCCGTATCCTGGGCCTTCGTGGCCCCCGGCGTCGCTCGCCACGGTCTCCCTGAGGATCCGGGAGCGGACCTCGGCCGCCTCGGCGATCCGGCCCTGGCAGGTGAGGAGTTCGGCCAGGGGGCCAGGCGTTCGGCGGCCAGGCGGCCGGAGCGGAGCACGGCGAGCGGGGCGGAGAGGTGCTTCTCGGCCCGTCCCGGATTGACCCGCCAGGTGACGGCGGCGAGCCGGATCTTGATGTCGGCCCGCTGCTGCTCGCCGTGACTGAGTTCGTGGGCGAGTTCGAGTGCGTCCGTGGCGCGGGCGGGGTCCTGGTGCGTCAGCAGGTCCTCGGCGGCCTCCCGCAGTACGTCGACGGCCCAGGGGACTTCGGCGGGCGACCCGCCCAGCCTGGCCGCGGCGAGCAGGTGCCCGGAGACGGCAGTCGCGGATTCGCCCGCCAGGTGCAGGAGTTCGGCGGTACGCAGATGCAGGCCGGCCAGCACGTCGGCGGGCACCTGGTCAAGGATCGCGGTCTCGGTGTGCGGATGCGGGAACCGGTGCCCGTCCAGGATTCCGGAGGCGGCCAGCGAGGCCACCGACTGTGCGACGGCGACGGCCGGAACCCCCAGCAGTCGGCCCGCCCGTTCCGGTGTGTACGCGTCGCCCAACACGGCGAGCGCCGCGCCGAGTTCGAGCATGTGCGGCCCGCTGTGCAGCAGGCAGGTGAGCACGGCTTGTCCGAACAGCCCGCCCTGCTCGGGCCGGAAGGCGCCGGTTCCGGTCGGGGCGGAGTGGTACTCCTCCAGGAGGGCGCGCAGGAGCAGCGGGTTGCCGCCGCTGATCGTGTGGAACTCGCCGGACAGCGCCTCGCACGGCGCGGGGCCCGGGGAGCCGGCCGCGACGCGCCGGGAGCCCTCGGCGCTGAGCCGCCGCAGCCGGATTCGCCGTACGTTGCGGCTGCGGAGCAACTCGGTGCCGAAGGAGGCGTCCTGGCCATCCTGGTGCGGCGGTGCGGTGAGCACCAGTAGCATCCTGGTGGAGCGGCTGTGCCGGACGATGTGCTGGAGATAGCGCAGGGAGGCGCTGTCCGCGTGGTGCACGTCGTCGACGGAGATGACGAGCGGAGTGGCGGTGCTCAGCCGCTCCAGCGCAGTCTGGAACTCGCGCATCGCGCTGACCTGTGGCCGTCCGTCCGGTGCCGTGGAGACCTCGGGGAGCGCACCGGCCGGCGCGTCCCCGACGAGCTGCTGGATCAGACCGAGCGGCAGGTCCCGCTCGGCCAGGGAGCCGAACGCCCGCAGGGCCCGGTCATCGCCCGCGTCGGTCCATTCGGCGAGGGTGTCGATCAGCTCGCTCTTGCCGCATCCGGCGGCGCCCTCGATGAGGACGATGCGGGCCGCGCCGTTCCTGCACTCGTCCAGTGCGGTGCGCAATGCCTGCACTTCCGGCTCTTGTTCGGCCAATCCCACTCTGTCCCCCCGAACCCCGCGCTGCAGATTGGTATGTCTCCGCCCGGGGAAAGGTCCCGGTGGAACGCGTGTGCCGTACATGGAACCCCTGTGCGTACGTCACACGCGATGAGTGTGGCGCACGCACGCCCCAACCTCTAGTGGCCACAAGTTGCACACTTGCCAAGACGGGAGAACGTTCGGTGGATACGGGGCAACGGTTGTCGGGCCTCGGGGAGTTCGGCCGGTCCGGAGCCTTTAAGATGCCCAGACGGTTTCAAGGCGAGGGTGGTGCTGTGGGTCACCGAGAAGATCTTCTGGAGGGCGCGAAGCGCTGCCTGCTGGAGAAGGGGTTCGCCCGGACGAGCGCACGGGACATCGTGGCCGCGTCCGGCACCAACCTGGCATCCATCGGTTACCACTACGGTTCCAAGGATGCCCTGCTGGTCCAGGCGTACGTCCAGGCGATGCAGGAGTGGGGCGACGAGTTCGAGCCGGGCACCGCGGTCGGCGTCGACCTGGAGTCCGCCTCCTCGACGATCGAGCGCTTCGAGATGGTGTGGAACCGCATCGTCGAACTCTTCCCCGCGCGCAAGCCCCTGTGGGCGCTGAGCGTGGAGGTCGCGGGCCATGCGGAGAATCTGCCCCAGATGCGCGAGGGCCTCTCCAAGGCGCAGCCGTTCGGCTGGTCCGCGCTGGTGGCGCTCTTCCACGGCGTGGACGAGAGCGAGGTCGATGAGCAGATGGCGGTCACCCTCGGCCGGTTCTACGCCGCGTTGCTCAACGGGGTGATGTTGCTCTGGCTGTTCTCGCCGGAGACCGCACCCTCCGGACGCGACCTGGCCGAGGCGATGCGGGCCATCCTGGTGCTCCACCAGGGCGACACCACCGGCTCGGGTCCGGCCGCCTGAACGCGGTCGTTCAGGGCCGGGGTGTGCGGAGCGGGCCTGCCCCGGCCGTCCGGTCAGGGTTCGTCGCGCACGAGGCCGGCGTCCCGCAACTCGCTCACCCAGATGTCCATGTCGGTACGGGTGTTCTTCGGATCGGTGCTCCACAGCTCGGCCAGCATCTCGGCCGCTGGGCCGAGTTGCCCCTCGTGCTGACGCAAGGCGATCCACATGGCGGCGGCGACGGGGCTGCACCGGTAGCTGGTGCCGTCCGCCGCGGTGAGGAATTCCAGGCACCCGTCCTCGGTGACGCGCGAGGTGACGCCGTGTTCTGGTCGTACCGGCATTCTGGCCTCCGTTGTCGATAGCCGGTGGGTGACGGCCAACCATGAGGAGGAGGCGTGACCGTGTACGCGGGATGGGGCGGGACGACTGTCCGTCTGGCGCCTTGCGGGCGCCGACAGGGACTGCCTCGCACGTCGACTCGAGAGGGCAAGCCGCCCTACGCCGTAACAGACGTTAGTCTAGTACGGTCGTCTAAATTCTGGTGGGGATAACGGAACTCGTCCCGGTTGTATCGTCCCGCGCCATGAAGCACGGATGCCCCGGAGGGACTCCGGGGCATCCGTGCTTGGGGCGGGGTCTCACACCGGGCGCCGACCGGAGGGGCCTGTCGCCCGGTACCGGCTCAGGAGCCCACGGTGGCCACGCCCATGCGTCCGCGGATCAGGTCGAGGACCGCCGGCACGTGCGCGTCGAGGAAGAAGTGGCCGCCGGGGAACACCTTCAGCTCGAAGGGCCCCGTGGTGTGCTCGCGCCAGGACCCGGCCTCCTCGACGGTCACCTGCGGATCGTCGTCACCGACGAGCGCCACCACCTCCGAGCCGAGCGGCGGGCCCGGCCGGAACCGGTAGGTCTCCGCGGCCTTGTAGTCGCTGCGGATCGCGGGAAGGATCATGCGCAGGATCTCGGGATCGCCCAGCACTGCCGAATCCGTCCCGCTCAGCCGGGTGATGTCGTCGATAAGGCGATCATCGTCCGCCAGGTGCACGGTCTCTTCGCGCACCCGTGACGGCGCCCGGCGCCCGGAGACGAAGAGCGTGAGCGGCGATGTCCCCGCCGCCTCCAGCCTGCGGGCCACCTCGAAGGCGACCGTGGCCCCCATGCTGTGGCCGAAGAAGGTCAGCGGAACGTCCACCCAGGTCCGCAACTCCTCGACGATGAGACCGGCCAGCTCTTCGATGTCCTCGACACAGGGTTCGGTCCTGCGGTCCTGGCGGCCCGGGTACTGGATGGCGAGGACGTCCGTCGCCGGGGACAGCGCGCGCGCCACCGGGAAGTAGTAGGTGGCCGAACCGCCCGCGTGCGGGAAGCAGACCAGGCGGCCGCGCGCGTGCGGCGCTGGGTGGAAGCGCCGGATCCAGGATCCGGTCTCCCGGGAGTCATCCGTCATCAGTGCTCTACATCCTTCTGTCGGTGGGGAGTTGTTCCAGGCCCGGTACGCATCCGGTGACCCCGGGAAGCGGCTTCATCGCGCCGCCCAGCTTCCGGGCGGCCGGTAGGGGAGCGGCGCACGCCACCGGGGCGCGCAACCCGGCCCGTCCGGCTCGCGCGCCGGAGCGCGGCGAAGGCTCAGCAGTGCGGCGGTCACCGCGGCGATCTCCTCGGCGGACGGCGTACCGCCCAGGAAGCGCAGCACCGGCCCGGTACGGTCCGGACTCGCGGATGCGGTCGCCGGGGCGTCGGGGGGAGCGGTCATCGGCTTCGTCACTCCTACCAGGTGGTGATCAGGGGGCGCATGCCCGCTGAAGGACCAGGAATCTCAGGTCGGGTAATTGCCGTGCTTGCGCGCCGGGATCGGGGCGTCCTTGGTCCGCAGCATCGCCAGCGAACGCACCAGCACCGCACGCGTCTCGGCCGGATCGATCACATCGTCGACCAGGCCGCGCTCGGCCGCGTAGTACGGATGCATCAACTCCTGCTGGTACTCCTTGATCCGCTGCTCCCGCGCCACCTCCGGATCGGGCGCGGCAGCGATCTCCCGCCGGAAGACGATGTTCGCCGCGCCTTCCGCGCCCATCACGGCGATCTCGTTGCTCGGCCAGGCGAAGGACAGGTCGGCCCCGATGGAACGCGAGTCCATCACGATGTACGCACCGCCGTACGCCTTGCGCAGGATGACCTGGATACGGGGAACGGTCGCGTCGCAGTACGCGTAGAGCAGTTTGGCGCCGTGCCGGATGATGCCCTGGTGCTCCTGGTCGGTGCCCGGCAGGAAGCCCGGCACGTCGACGAGCGTGACCAGCGGGATGCTGAACGCGTCGCAGGTCTGCACGAACCGCGCAGCCTTTTCCGACGCGTGGATGTCCAGCACCCCGGCCTGCGAGGCGGGCTGGTTCGCCACGATGCCGACCGTGTGACCGTCCAGCCGGGCCAGCGCGCAGATGATGTTGGTGGCCCACTGCGCGTGGACCTCGAAGAAGTCCTCGTCGTCGACGATCTCCCGGATCACCGCGCGCATGTCGTACGACTGGTTGGCGTGGTGCGGCACCAGGCTCAGCAGGCTCTCGCACCGCCGGTCGGCAGGATCGCCGCTCGGTGCCTCGGGCGGCAGCTCGCGGTTGTTGGAGGGCAGCAGCGACAGCAGGTGCTTGACCTCCTCCAGGCACTCGGCCTCGTCGTCGTACACGAAGCCGGCCGCGCCGGAGACCGTCGCGTGCACCTGCGCCCCGCCGAGCTGTTCATGCGTCACCCGCTCGTTGGTGACGGCCTGCACCACGTCGGGCCCGGTGATGTACATCTGCGAGATGTCGCGCACCATGAAGACGAAGTCGGTGAGCGCCGGCGAGTAGGTGGCGCCGCCCGCGCACGGTCCGAGAATCACGCTGATCTGGGGGATCACACCGGACGCCCGCACATTGCGGCGGAAGATCCCGCCGTACCCGGCGAGCGCCGTCACCCCCTCCTGGATCCGCGCCCCGGCGCCGTCGCTCAGCCCCACCAGCGGCGCCCCGGCCGCGATCGCCAGGTCCATCACCTTGTGGATCTTCTGCGCGTGCGCCTCGCCCAGCGAGCCGCCGAAGACCCGGAAGTCATGGGCGTACGCGAACACCGTGCGGCCGTCCACCTGGCCCCACCCGGTGATCACACCGTCCCCGCTGGGCCGCCGGTGCTCCAGGCCGAAGCCCGTGGACCGGTGCCGCCGCAGCTGCTCCACCTCCTGGAAGGTGCCCGGGTCGAAGAGCAGCTCCAGCCGCTCCGGCGCGGTCAACTTGCCCCGGGCGTGCTGCTGTTCGGTCGAGCGCGGCCCCATCCCCTGGCGTGCCGCGCTCTTCAGCTCCGCCGTTTGAGTCACCAGCGAGCGCAGATCCGGCCGAGGCGCCGTGGAACGGTCGCTCCGGCCGTCCGACGGGGCGTCCTGCATCACTGTCATGGTTCCACCCATCCAAGGCTCGACGGTGCGCGGCGGCTTCTTCCGCCGGCGCCGGAATCCGGGTAACCGTCCCTCATTGAAGACCCGGCGCCGCTGCCATGGACTCCCCTAAGTTGCCCGCCACCCCCCTACGCGTGCGCCTCCCGCCGCTGAGCCCGCTCACCGACCCGGGCCGCGCGAACCCGCGACCCTTAGGGGCTCTACGGGGGACCACCGAGCGGAAGCGAAGTCCCTTTACACCGCATCGGCCGCAGGGCGCCGTGCCCCCCAAGCGCCACGCCCGTCAACGGAATTGGAACCCGCAACCTTAGGGGTTTTGGCAGCGGCGGGCAGACCTCAGCCTGGGTCCCGACCGGTTCGGAGGCTGACCGCTCCGGGCCGCCGTGCTGAAGGGCAGGAACACCATGAGAGACGACTTCCGCGCCGGTGGTGCGCTGGTCTTCCCCGGCATGAGTCCCACCCGCTTCCAGGACTCGGCCAAGTTCATGCTGATCAATCCGGTGGCGCGCCGACTGGTCGCCGAGGCCGACGACGCGCTCGGCTACTCGCTCGTCGACCGCTACCGGCAGACCGAGGGCGACTACAGCGAATACGCGCAGGTCGCGTTCCTCGTCAACTGCCTGGCCCTCGCCACCTGGGCGAACGACCGGTTCGACCCGGAACCCACTCTCTGCGTCGGCCCCAGCTTCGGCGGAAAGACCGCGGCGGCCCACACCGGCGTCCTCGGCTTCGCCGACGCGGTGCGCCTCACCGCCGGCTGGGCCAGACTCCTGGAGTCTTGGTTCGCCGCCAACCACCACGACGTCGTCACCCACTCCTTCACCCGTATCCCGCGCCCCGAACTGGACCGGGTGCTCGCCGAACTCGACGAGCGCGGTGAGTGGTACGAGATCTCCTGCCACGTCGACGAGGACTTCTACATGGTGTCGCTGCGCGCGACCGTGCTGGAGTGGCTCGGCAAGCGGCTGCGGTCCGTCGGAGGCCTGCCCTTGTACACGATGCGCCCGCCCATGCACGCGAGCGTCTTCGGCCCGCTGCGCGAGCGGGCCGAGCAGGAACTGTTCGCCCCGCTCACCTTCCACGACCCCCGGATCCCGGTCGTCGCCGACCAGGACGGCGCCCTGCTGACCACCGGCGACCAGGTCCGCACCATGCTGCTGGACGGCTTCGTCCGCCCGGTGCGCTGGCCCGCCGTCGTCGACGCCCTGCGCCGCCACGGCATCGGCAAGCTGTACGTCGCCGGCTCGGACAGCCTCTTCGGCCGGGTTCCCGTCACGACCAGGAACTTCGACGTGGTCGCCGTGGACCCGAGGACGGCGCTGCGGCCTGTCCGCCGGAGCCTGGCCGCCTGAGCGCGGTCCGATCGCCCCGACCCGACGCACCACCGGTGGGACGCGCCCAGGCCGGCGCCGCGTCCCGGCCCACACCGGCACCAGGACCGGCCGCGGAATTCCGAACGAGAGGTACACCATGACCCTTCTGACCAGGTCGGACCTGGGATTCGCCTATTTGCAGCTGACCGGGTCGGCCTGGCAGGAGCCGGTGCGGTACACCCTGGAGGAGCGGCTGGCGGCGCTGGCCGAGAACAACTGCGTCTCCATGGGCATGAGCGTCGAGGAGCTGGAGACGTTCCTGTCCGACAACTCTGAGGACAAGCTGCGCGGCCTGCTCTCCGAGTACGGGGTACGGCTGCAAGAGCTGGAGGTCCTCTTCGGCTGGAACGCCGGCCCGGAGGAGGGCGGCCCCGGCCTGGAGTCGGAAACCCACTTCTTCGATCTGGCCGTGGCAGCCGGTATCCCCGCGGTCAAGTCCTGTGCCGTCTACCCGCCCGGGGTCGAGGTGCCTCCCACCGAGGTCCTCACCGAGCGCTTCGGCGCGCTGTGCGACCGCGCCGCCGCGCGCGGACTGAACGTCTCCCTCGAAGCCATGGCCGTGATGCCCGGATTCACCTACCAGGTGGCCTCCGACATCATCGTCGCCGCCGACCGCCCCAACGCCGGTCTGCTCATCGACATGTGGCACCTCTTCCGCGACCCGACGGGCATCGGCTCGATCGAGCAGCTCACCGGCGCCCAGATCGCCAGCGTGGAGTTCGCGGACGCCCCGAGCACCCCGTCCGCCGACGTCATGAATGAGGTGCTCAGCGGCCGTCTGCTGCCGGGCGAGGGTGACTTCGACATCACCGGATTGCTGCACACGCTGGATGCCAAGGGCGTCGACCTCACCCCCTCGGTGGAGGTCCTCTCCGCCGACCTGCGTGCCCTGCCGCTCAGCGAGAACATCGCCCGTACCGCCGCCGCCGTCCGCGCCTCCCTCGAAAAGGCCCGCGGCTGAGCGTCCCGCCGCCTCGTACCGCCCAGAGACCTCTGGAGAAGAAACCATGTCCGATCTCGTCGACGCCTGCCCCCACGCCCAGCCCCGCCCCTTCCCCCTGGAGCGCACCGGCTGCCCCCTGGACCCCGCACCGGAGTACGCGGTCCTGCGGGAGACCGAGCCCGTCTCCCGGGTCAAGCTCAAGTTCAACGGCCGTGAGGCGTGGCTCCTCACCCGCTACGAGGACGTCCGGCAGATGCTGGGCGACCCCCGGTTCAGTTCCAACATGGCCGACCCCGGCTACCCGCTCCAGTTCGCCTTCCCCATGGAGCTGCTCGGCAAGGTCAAGCCCGCCCTGCTGCACATGGACCCGCCGGAGCACACCACGCACCGCATGATGCTGATGCCGGAGCTCAGCGTGAAGCGCGTCGAGGCGATGCGGCCGCGCACCCAGGAGATCGTCGACGAGTGCATCGACAACATGCTGGCCCAGGGCGGCCCGGTCGACCTGGTCTCCATGCTGTCGATGCCCGTGCCGTCCATCGGCATGTGCGAGCTGGTGGGTGTCCCGCACGAGTCGCGTGACCTGTTCCACCGCTGGGTCACCCTCCTGGTTACCCAGGGCAGTGCCGAGGAGCACGCCTCGGCCAACGCCGAGGTCGAGACGCTGCTCTACAAGCTCATCGCCGAACGCCAGAAGAACCCCGGCGACGACCTGATCAGCAGCCTGCTGGAGCGCAACGCGGACAAGAACGAGCTGGAGCCCGCCGACATCAGCGCCCTGGTCCGGGCCATGATCGCGGCCGGTCACGAGAGCACCGTCAACGGCATCACCATCGGCGCGCTCGTCCTCCTCCAGCACCCCGAGCAGGCCGACTGGCTCCGCGAGCACCCCGAGCTGTCGGGCCAGGCCGTCGACGAGCTGTCGCGCTACTCCAGCATCTCCGACCACGGCACCGTCCGGGTCGCACTGGAGGACGTCGAGATCGGCGGCCAGCTGATCCGCAAGGGCGAGGGAGTCATCTGCTCGCTCTCCGCGTCCAACCACGACCCGGCGGTCTTCAAGGACCCCAACACCCTGGACCTGAGCCGCCGCGAGGCACGCCACAACGTCGCCTTCGGTTTCGGACGCCATCAGTGCGCGGGCCAGATGCTCGTACGCATGCAGCTTCAGGTCGTCTTCACGACCCTGCTGCGCCGCATCCCCGGACTGCGTCTCGACGCGGCCCTGGACGAACTGCCCTTCAAGGCCAACGCCCTCATCGACGGCGTCCACGAGCTGCCGGTGACCTGGTAAAGGAGTTTTCCCCATGCGTGTGATCGTCGACAAAGAGCGCTGTGTCGCCGCCGGTTCCTGTGTGATCACCTCTCCCGCCGTGTTCGACCAGAACGACGAGGACGGCAAGGTGGTGCTGCTGATCGAGACCCCGGACGAGAAGCTGCGCGACGAAGTCCTGGAGTCCGTCAACGTCTGCCCGGTCGCGGCACTGAGCGTCGCCGACTAGGGCGTGTTCCGAAAGTCCTGCCGGGCGGCGTCTGGCACGCACGCTTGCTGCGTTGTCGGGCTCGCCCCGATACACCCAGTATCGGGGCGGCCCTCCGCCTTGCGATCGCACGCACCAGACACCGCCCGGCCCGCCCTACGGGCGGACAACGCCTGCCGTGGCAGGCAACGTTCGCCCCGTCGCGACGCCCGGCACACCCCCAAGATCTTCGAGCAGGGGGGACCCCCAGAGCACGCACCGAACGCCGCTCCTTGACGGCAAACGTTTCCTGCTAGGCAGCGGGGCGCCGCCCCCGACAGCCGGGGCACGGGACCCACCCCCTCCGGGCCCGTGCCCCGGCTCCGCCGGACCTCCCCCTCATTCCCGAAGAGCCCGAAGAGCCCGAAGAGCCCGAAGAGCCCGAAGAGCCCGAAGAGCCCGAAGGGCCTGAACAACCCGAAGAGCCCGAAGAGCTTGCCCCCGTCGTGTGAGGACACCGGCCCGCTCGCCACCCACACCCGAAAGCGACGTTGGAACCGTGGAGAATCAGAACACCACTTACGCGCCGACGGCGCACGGGAACGGCGCGACGGTCCATTCCCTGCTCGACGACGCGACCGCCGACACCCCGGACGGGCAGTGCCTGCACGACTCCGCCGGCGAGGTGACCTACCGGCGGATGGCCGAGCTCAGCCACGGCTTCGCCGCCTGGCTCACCGAGCAGGGCGCTGCCCGCGGCGACCGGCTCGTCGTCCAACTCCCCAGCAGGCGCGAGCTGGTGGCCATGGTCTACGGGGCCTCCCGCCTCGGCGTGATCCTGGTGCCGCTCAACCCCGCGATGAAGGAGTACCACCTCCGATCCGTCATCGAGGACGCCGAACCCTCCCTGGTCATCGGCGACGGCCCCACCACCGAGATACTCGGCCGGGCCACCGACCTGACCGTGCACGACCTCGCGGCGATCTGGCCCCACGTCGAGGAGGCAGCCGGGCGCCCCGCGTCGCCGCCCGCCGACATCAGCGCCGACGACATCGCGTTCCTCGTCTACACCTCCGGCAGCACCGCCGCCCCCAAGGCCGTCGTGTGCCCGCACGCACAGGTCGTCTTCGCCTCCCGCGCCATCCAGGAGGTGTTGGCCTACCGCCTGGACGACGTCGTCTTCTGCCGCTTCCCGATCTCCTGGGACTACGGCCTCTACAAGGTGCTGCTCGCCTGCCTGGGTCGCTCCCAACTGGTCCTGGACGGCGGTGAGTCCGACCTCGTCCTGCTGCGGCGGATGCGCGAGACCGGCGCCACCGTGGTGCCCATCGTCCCCTCACTGGCCACGATGATCGGCACCCTCGCCCGGCGCGACACCCAGGACCCGTCCCCGGTAAGGATGTTCACCAACACCGGCGCCGCCCTGCCCGCCCACGCGGTCACCGCGCTGCGCGAGGCGTTCCCCGGCGCGCGGGTGGTCCGCCAGTTCGGGCAGACCGAGTGCAAGCGCGTCACCATCATGCCGCCCGAGCAGGAGCACGAGCGCCCCCACTCGGTGGGCCTGCCGCTGCCCGGTACCACCGTCCTGATCCTCGACGCCGAGGGCCGCTCCCTCCCGGCCGGCGAGACCGGCGAGATCGTCGCCGTGGGACCGCACGTCATGCCCGGCTACTGGCGCCGCCCCGAACTGAGCGCGCGCACCTTCCGCCGCGACCCCGCCACCGGGGCGCTCCGGCTCCATACGGGCGACTACGGCCGACTCGACGAGGACGGCTACCTCTACTTCGAGGGCCGCCGCGACGACATGTTCAAGCGCAAGGGCATCCGGATGAGCACGGTCGAGGTCGAGGCCGCCGCCATGGACATCCCCGGTGTGCGCACCGCCACCGCGTTGCCGCCAACCGACACCCGCGACCTGGTCATCTTCGCCGAGACCGAACTTGCCCCGCACACCGTCCTGAAGGAACTGGCCGAGCGCCTGGAGTCGGCCAAGGTGCCCGCCCTGTGCCGGGTCCTGGACGAACTGCCGCTGAGCCTGCACGGGAAGAACGCCCGGCAGGTCCTGACCGAGATGATCGACGGGGAAGAGCGATGAGCCGCTACCAGGCACTGGCCGAACGCTTCGGCACACCGCTGTACGTCTACGACCTCGACGAGATCGACGCGGCCCGGCAGCAGCTGTTCGACGCGCTGCCCGAGGAGTTCACCCTCTTCTACGCTCTCAAGGCCAACCCCCACCCCGGCCTCGTCCGGGCCCTGCGGGAGGGCGAGGGCCGCCACTGCCGGCCCGAGATCAGCTCCACCGGCGAGCTGGAGTCCGCCCTCGCCGCGGGCTTCGACGGCGCGGACTGCCTCTACACCGGCCCCGGCAAGACCGCGGGCGAGCTGGACGAGGCGATCCGCCTGGGCGTCCGCCTCTTTTCCACCGATTCCGTCTCCGACGTCCGCCATGTCGCCGACGCCGCCTTGGCGAACGGTGTGAGCGCCGACTGCCTGCTGCGCGTCAACAGCGCCACGGCCAGCGCCACCAGCAGCATCCGCATGACCGGCACTCCCTCGCAGTTCGGCTTCGACAGCGAGACGCTGGTCGACGTCCTGCCCGAACTGCGGACGGTGGACGGTGTCCGTATCGCCGGGATGCACTTCTTCCCGCTGAGCAACGCCAAGGACGAGGACAGCCTGGTCGGCGAGTTCCAGCACACCATCGAGCTGGCCGCCCGCCTCCAGCACGAGCTGGACCTTCCCTTGCGCTTCCTCGACATCGGCGGCGGTTTCACCGTGCCGTATGCCGTGCCCGGCAGCCGGGGCGCGTACCCCAAGCTGCGCGGAGAACTCGCGGCCGCACTGGACACCCACTTCCCGCAGTGGCGCACCGACGGCCCCGAGATCGCCTGCGAGTCGGGCCGCTACCTCGTCGGAGCGAGCGGCACACTGGTCGCCTCCGTCAGCAACGTCAAGGTCAGCCGGGGCCGCAAGTTCGTCATCCTCGACGCGGGCATCAACACCTTCGGCGGTATGTCCGGCCTCGGCCGGCTGCTGCCGGTCGCCGTCGGAACCGAATCGGGGGAGTGCGTCGAATCAGCCAGCCTGGTGGGCCCCTTGTGCACACCCGGCGACATCCTGGGCCGCGAGATCGACCTGCCCGCGCTCGCGCCCGGCGACCTGGTGACGATCCCCAACGCCGGAGCGTACGGGCCGACCGCCAGCCTGCTGATGTTCCTGGGACGCCCGGCCCCAACCGAGGTCGTCGTCCGGGGCGACACGGTGCTGTCCGTCTCCCGGATCGAGCACAGCCGCAGCTACGCGGCCGTGGACGAACCGTCCGCCCGCACCGTTACGGGAGCAGCCGAATGAGCGCCGACCTCAGCCATCGCACCACGGGCGCCGTGAGCCCGGTCGACGGCCGGCGTGGCACCGTGGTCGTCGCGACCGTGGCCTCCGATTCACACACCTGGAACCTCGTCTTCCTCCAGCTGCTCATCGAGGAACTGGGCTACGAGGTGATCAACCTGGGCCCGTGCGTGCCGGACCAGGTCCTCGTCGACGCCTGCCGGGAGACCGCGCCCGACCTGGTGGTGATCAGCAGCGTCAACGGCCACGGCCACCAGGACGGCCTGCGCGTCATCGACGCCCTGCGCGCCTGCGGTGAACTCGCCGCGACCCCGGTGGTCATCGGCG
This sequence comes from Streptomyces sp. NPDC051020, assembly GCF_040683105.1. Taxonomy (NCBI): domain Bacteria; kingdom Bacillati; phylum Actinomycetota; class Actinomycetes; order Kitasatosporales; family Streptomycetaceae; genus Streptomyces; species Streptomyces sp. NPDC051020. Next base: position 38,337 of record NZ_JBFBCG010000056.1, read on the forward strand.
GTAAGCTGGGCGTCGCCGGGCAGCAGAGCGACGCGGCGATCGGCGAGCTGATCACCGCCGGGTTCGACGCCGTCTTCGACGACGCGTCGACCGCCACAAGGGAGTTCAGCCGGTTCGTCGGCACGCTGCCCACAGCCATGCGCTCCCTGGAGCGCACCGAGGTCGTGGCGTGAGACCGGGCGCGCGCCCGCTGCGGCGGACGGCCGAGGGGGCGCGCCCGGTGGACTTCGGAGCCTTCGTACGGGCCAGACGCCGGTCAGGGGAGCTGGTGGTGCAGCCCCGCATGGGTTTCAGCGACCCCGGCATGATGCGCGCCGGGCTGGCCGCCACTCGCGCCGCGAACGCCGCGACGGTCGGCACCCTGACCCTTGACAGTTACACCCGGGTTGGTGAACTCGCCTCCGTGGAGGACGCGTTGCGCGCCGGGGCCGACCTCAACGGCTACCCCATCGTCAGCTACGACTCGGCCGTGACCGGGCAGGTCCTGGCCGGCATCAGAGACGAGACGTTCCCGGTCCAGGTCCGCCACGGATCGGCCGTCCCCGGAGACATCTTCACCGCGCTGCGCAGGACGCTGATCAACGCCACCGAGGGCGGCCCCGTCTCCTACTGCCTCCCCTACGGTCGTACTCCGTTGAACGAGTCCGTACGGAACTGGGTGCGCTGCACCGAGGATTTCGCCCTGCTGCGGGAATCGGGTATGGAACCGCATCTGGAGACATTCGGTGGCTGCATGCTCGGTCAATTGTGCCCACCGAGCCAGCTGGTGGCGATCAGTGTCCTCGAAGCGCTTTTCTTCTGCCAGCACGGAATACGCAGCGTGTCGCTCAGCTATGCCCAGCAGACCCACCCGGAGCAGGACCGGGAAGCGGTCGCGGCGCTGCGGCGGCTGTGTGACGAATTGCTTCCCACGCCCAACTGGCACGTGGTCATCTACGCCTACATGGGCGTCTACCCGACCACGGAGAAAGGCGCCTATCTGCTGCTCGACCAGGCGACCCGCCTCGCGGTGGACTCCGGCTCGGAGCGGCTCATCGTGAAGACGGTGGCGGAGTCCCGCCGGATCCCGACCGTCGCGGAGAACGTCGCCGCGCTGGAGTCGGCGGCCCGGACCGCCCGCACTGCCCCACCCGCCGGCGCGGCCCCTACCGAAGCCGACTCGCAGACGTACCTGGAGGCCAGAGCGCTGGTCGAGGGCGTACTCGAACTGGCCCCGGACATCGGACGCGCACTCGAACTCGCCTTCAAACAGGGCGCCCTGGACATCCCCTACTGTCTCCACCCGGACAACCACGGCCGAGCCCGCAGTTACATCGACGGCGACGGAAGGCTGCGCTGGGCCGGCATCGGGCGGCTGCCCCTGGGCGGGCTCGTGGGCCGGGCCCTTGCCCGGGAGGTCACCTCGACGGGGCTGCTCGCCGATCTCTCCTACGTACAAAGGGCGTTCGACCAGCGGGCGATGGAATCCGGCAAGGACCGGGACCGCGACGGCGCGGGCATCGCCCCGGCCGGATACCGGCCCCTTCCGTCCGGCGGACAGCAGAAGAGGCCTTAGGGGGGCGCTAGGGGCTGTGCGCGGCCTTTCGCCTTCATAGCGTGACCCGCAAGTGGTGCGGTTCCTTGGTGATTTCCGTCCAGCGACGGGCGACAATTGTGTGGAGTGCAGATGACTGAGTCGGAAAACTTCGTCTCTGGCACCGACGGTGTGCCGGATGGGGGCACGGTGCAGCAGGCCGCACTCGTGCGTGAGCTGGAATCCCTCCCCACCTCGGAGCAGACCCGGGTGCTGCTCGGCCTGGTGCGTGAGAGCACCCTCGCCGTGCTGCGGCAGGCCCGGCCGGACGCCGCGCAGACCGTGGACCCGGCACGCGCCTTCCGCGAGCTGGGGCTCGACTCCGTGGCGCTGGTGGCCCTGCACACCCGGCTGGTCGCGGCCACCGGCCTCCCGCTGCCCCCTACCGTCGCCTTCGACCACCCCTCACCGGCCGCCCTCGCCGCACATCTGCGTACCGAGGCTCTGGGCCTGCCCGACCTTCCCGACCCGGTCGTGGCCCACCGAACCGCGGACGAGGACGACCCGATCGCCGTTGTCGGCATCGGCTGCCGCTACCCGGGCGACGTGGCGTCCCCGGACGACCTGTGGCGGCTGGTCGCCGAGGGCACCCACATCCGCGACGCGTTCCCCACCGACCGCGGCTGGAACCTCGACCGGCTCTTCGACGACGACCCGGCCACCCCCGGCACCACGTACGCCCGCCACGGCGGATTCCTCTCCGAAGCCGCCGAATTCGACGCGGACTTCTTCTCGATCAGCCCCCGCGAAGCCCTGGCGATGGACCCGCAGCAGCGTCTCGTGCTGGAGACCGTGTGGGAGGCCCTGGAGCGGGCCGGCATCGACGCGGACACCCTGCGCTCCAGCCGTACCGGCGTCTTCGTCGCGGCCGAGCCGCAGGAGTACGCGATGCGCCTGCACGAGGCGCCGGACGGCCTGGACGGATACCTCCTCAGCGGCAATGCCCCGAGCGTGGTCTCCGGCCGCGTCGCCTACACGCTCGGCCTCGAAGGCCCCGCGCTGACCGTCGACACCGCCTGCTCGGGTTCGTTGGTCGGCCTCCACCTCGCCGTCCAGTCACTGCGCAGCGGCGAGTGCACCCTCGCGCTGGCGGGCGGTGTCGCCGTCATGGGCAGCCCCGGCGTCTTCACCGCGTTCAGCAGACAGCGCGGTCTCGCGGCTGACGGCACGGTCAAGGCGTTCGCCGCCGCCGCCGACGGCACCGCCTTCGCCGAGGGAGCCGGTGTGTTCGTCCTCGAGCGCCTCTCCGACGCACAGGCCAACAATCACCCTGTCCTCGCCGTCGTGCGTGGCACGGCCATCAATCAGGACGGCGCCTCCAACGGCCTGACCGCGCCCAGCGGCCGGGCCCAGCGCCAGGTCATCCGCCAGGCCCTCGCGGACGCCGGACTCACCGCCGGCGAGGTCGACGCCATCGAGGCGCACGGCACCGGCACCACCCTCGGTGACCCCATCGAGGCCCAGGCGCTCCTGGCCACCTACGGTCAGGACCGCTCCGACGGCCCGGCATGGCTCGGCTCGGTGAAGTCGAACATCGGACACACCCAGGCGGCGGCGGGCTCGGCCGGCCTGATCAAGATGATCATGGCGATGCGGCACGGCGTGCTCCCCGCGACGCTGCACGTGGACGCCCCCACGCCCCACGTCGACTGGGCGGCGGGCGACGTCCGCCTGCTGACCGAACCCGTGCCCTGGGCGCCCGGCGACCGCCCCCGCCGGGCCGCCGTCTCCTCCTTCGGCGTCAGCGGCACCAACGCCCACATCGTCGTCGAGGAGCCGCCGGCCCCGACGCTGGAGTCCGCGGCGGCCGACGGCGACGGCGCGCCCACCGGCACCGTACGGCCCGTGCCCCTCACTCTGTCGGCCCGCGGCGAAGCCGCCCTGCGCGGCCAGGCGCGGCGCCTGCTGGCCCGTGTCGAGGGCGACCCCGCCGTCCGCCCGCTCGACCTCGCCTGCTCCCTGGCGACCACGCGTACCGCGCTGCCGCAGCGCGCCGTTGTGCTCGCCGACGACCTCGCGGGCCTGCTCGACGGGCTGCGCGCCGTGGCCGACGGCGACGACGCCCCGAACGTGCTCACCTCGGCCGTCGCGGGCGGGACCGCCTTCCTCTTCACCGGGCAGGGCAGCCAGCGCCTCGCCATGGGCCGCCGCCTCTACGACGCCTACCCGGTCTACGCCAAGGCGCTCGACAACGCCATCGGCTACCTCGACCTCCAGCTCGACTGCTCCCTGTGGGACGTCCTGTTCGCCGACGAAGGCACCCCCGAGGCGGCCCTGCTGGACCGCACCATGTACGCGCAGGCGGCCCTCTTCGCCACCGAGGTCGCCCTGTTCCGGCTCCTGGAGTCCTGGGGCGTCCAGCCCGACTACGTGGCCGGGCACTCCATCGGTGAGCTGACCGCCGCCCACGTCGCCGGCGTCCTCTCCCTCGACGACGCCGCCACCCTCGTCGCCGCGCGCGGTCGGCTGATGCAGGCCCTGCCCGAGGGCGGCGCGATGATCGCCGTCGAGGCGGCCGAGGAGACGGTGGAACCGCACCTGGCGGACTGCCGCGACACGGTGGGCATCGCTGCCGTCAACGGCCCACGCTCCGTCGTCCTGTCCGGGGACGCGGAGACGGTCACCGCCATCGCCGCCCGCCTGGAGGCCGCCGGGCACCGCACCAAGCGGCTCCGGGTCAGCCACGCGTTCCACTCGCCGCTGATGGCCCCCATGCTCGACGACTTCCGGCAGATCGCTCAGATCCTCACCTACGCCGCCCCGAAGATCCCCGTCGTCTCGGCCCTCACCGGCCGGCTCGCCACCGCCGGGGAACTCGGCGACCCCGAGTACTGGGTGCGCCACGTCCGCGACGCCGTCCGCTTCCACGACACCGTCGAGGCGCTCATGGACCGGGGCGTCACCACCTTCCTCGAACTCGGCCCCGACCCGGTGCTCTGCGCCCTGGGCCGTGCGAGCGCCGACCCGGCCGCCGTGTTCACCCCGGTGCTGCGGCGCGGACAAGACGAGCTCCGCCAGCTCCTCTCGGCGCTCGCCACCGCCCACACGCGCGGCACCCGCATCGACTGGCACGCCTTCTTCGCCGGTAGCGGCGCCCACCGGATCGACCTGCCCACCTACGCCTTCCAGCGCGAGCGGTACTGGCTGAACGCCCCCGACACGGCCCAGGACGCGGCCGCGCTCGGCCAGGTCGCCGCCGACCACCCCCTGCTGGGCGCGGTCGTCGGCCTCGCGGACACCGGAGGCGCCGTCCTCACCGGACGGGTCTCGCTGCGCTCGCACCCCTGGCTCGCTGACCACGTCATCGCGGGCACCGTCCTGCTGCCTGGCACCGTCTTCGTCGACCTCGCGGTCAGGGCCGGTGAACAGACCGGCTGCGATCGCCTCGACGAACTCGTCATGGCGGCCCCGCTCACCCTGCCCACAACGGGCGGCGTCGCCCTCCAGATCGTCGTCGACGCCCCCGGCGCCGACGGCCGCCGCGCCCTCGCCTTCTACTCCCGCGACGAGGACGCTCCCGCCGACGCGCCGTGGACCCGGCATGCCACCGGCCGCCTGGCCCCCCAGGACCCGTCCGGCCCGCAGGCCGCCGGCTTCGCCAAGGGCAGCTGGCCGCCGCCCGGCGCCGAGCCCGTCGACGTCACCGGCCTCTACGAGGACCTGGCCACGCAGGGCTACGGCTACGGCCCCGCCTTCCACGGCCTGCGCGCGGTGTGGCGGGTTGGGGAGGGTGAGGTGTTCGCCGAGGTACGGCTGCCCGATGCGGCCGGTGATCCGGCGTCCGCGTTCGGCCTCCACCCCGCGCTCCTGGACGCCGTCCTGCACGCCACCGACTTCGCCACCGAGGTGGCCACCGACGGTCCCGACGACCGCGTCCTGCTGCCCTTCGCCTGGACCGGCGTCACCCTGCACGCCACGGGCGCGACCACCCTGCGGGTGCGCATCACCGCCACCGGCGCCGACGAGGTCGCCCTCGAACTGGCCGACGCCACCGGAGCCCCGGTGGCCTCCGTCGACTCCTTCCTCGTCCGCCCCGTAGTCCCCGGCCAACTCGCCGCCACGGCCCACCCCGACGCGCTCTTCCACGTCCACTGGACCGCGCTGCCGACCCCCGCCCCCACCACACCGGCCACCGACACCGCGGTCCACATCTGCACGACCCCGTCCGGCACCGACCACGCCGCCGACCTGCGCACCGTCCTCGGCACCACCCTCACCGCCGTACGGTCCTGGCTCGACGACGAACGCTCCGCCACCGCGCGACTCACCGTGCTGACCCACGGCGCGGTCGCCGCCGCCCCCGGCGAGCAGGCCGCACTTGCCCAGGCCCCCGTCTGGGGCCTGGTGCGCTCGGCACAGGCCGAGCACCCCGGCCGCTTCCTCCTGCTCGACACCGACGGCTCACTGGACACCGACGCGCTGCTGCGCCTCATCGCCGACTCGGCCGAACCCGAAATCGCAGTGCGCGAAGGCCAGTTGTACGTACCCCGGCTGACCAGGACCACCCAGGTTCCGGCCACCGGCGCCACCCCCTGGCGAAGCGAGGGCACCGTCCTGATCACCGGCGGCACCGGCGGCGTCGGCGCCACCCTCGCCCGCCACCTGGTCACCGCACACGGCGTCCGGGGACTGCTCCTCACCAGCCGCCGGGGCGCCGACAGCCCCGGCGCCGAGGAACTGCGCGCCGAACTGACCGCGCTCGGCGCCGAGGTCACCATCGCCGCCTGCGACGCCGCCGACCGCGACGCGCTGGCCCACCTCCTGGCCGCCGTACCGGACCGGCTCCCGCTCAGCGCGGTCGTGCACGCGGCGGGCGTCCTGGACGACGGACTGATCGACTCCCTCGACGACGCACGCCTGGACACCGTCCTGCGCCCCAAGGCCGACGGTGCCTGGAACCTGCACGAACTCACCCGCGACAGCGACCTGTCGGCGTTCGTCCTGTTCTCCTCCACCGCCACCCTCCTGGACGGTGCCGGACAGGGCAACTACGCCGCCGCCAACGTCTTCCTCGACGCCCTGGCCACCCACCGCGCCGCCCTCGGCCTCCCGGCCACCTCACTCGCCTGGGGACTGTGGACCGGCACCGGCGGCATGGGCGGCTCCCTCGACGAGGCCGCGCTGCGACGCATCGAACGCCTCGGCCTCCAGCCCCTGTCCGTCGCGGAGAACCTCGCCCTGCTGGACCGTGCGGCCACCACCGACGCCCACCCGGCCGTCGTCCCCGTACGGCTGAACCTGCGCGCGCTCCACGCCCGCGCCGACGACGTACCGGCCCTCCTGCGCGCCCTGGTCCGACCGCCGCGCCGCGCCGTGGGCGCCGGCGGCGTCAGCGTCGAGCAGTCCCTCGCGCGCAGCCTGACCGGCCTGACCCGATCCGAGCGCGGCGAAATCCTCCTCGACCTCGTCCGCACGCAGGTTGCCGCCGTCCTCGGCCACGACGGGCCCGAACGCGTCGTCCCCACCAGGGCATTCAACGAGATGGGCTTCGACTCGCTCGCCGCTGTCGAACTCCGCAACCGGCTCGGCTCCGCCACCGGCCTGCCGCTGACCGCTACCCTCGTCTTCGACTACCCCTCGCCCGGCGCGCTCGCCGACCACCTCGCCTCCCGCCTCGGCGGTGACGCGGAACACAATGCCCGCCACCACACCCCGGCCGCCCCCATCGCGTCCGACGACGACCCCATCGCCATCGTCTCCATGGCCTGCCGCTATCCCGGCGGCGTGACCTCGCCCGAGGAGCTGTGGCGCCTGGTCGAGGAGGGACGCGATGTCGTCTCGGCGTTCCCCACCGACCGGGGCTGGGACACCGACATCCACGACCCGGAGGTGGGCGTCCCGGGCAAGAGCCTCACCGACCAAGGTGGCTTCCTCTACGAAGCGGCCGACTTCGACGCCGAGTTCTTCGGCATCAGCCCCCGCGAGGCCCAGGCCATGGACCCCCAGCAGCGACTGCTGCTGGAGATCGCCTGGGAGACCGTCGAGCGCGCGGGCATCGACCCGCACTCCCTGCGCGGCAGCGACACCGGTGTGTTCGCCGGGGTGATGTACCACGACTGGGGCCTGCGGCTGGGCCCGCTGCCCGAGCACGTGGCCGGCTACCACGGCAACGGCAGCCTCGCCAGCGTCGTGTCCGGACGCGTCGCCTACACCCTTGGCATCGAGGGCCCCGCCGTCACCGTCGACACCGCCTGCTCGTCCTCCCTCGTCGCCCTGCACTGGGCCTCCCAGGCCCTGCGTCGTGGCGACTGCTCCCTCGCCCTCGCGGGCGGCGTCACCGTCATGTCCACCCCCGACACGTTCGTCGACATGAGCCGGCAGCGCGGTCTCGCTGCCGACGGCCGGTGCAAGTCGTTCGGCAGCGGCGCCGACGGCACCGGCTGGGGCGAGGGCGTCGGCATGCTCCTGCTGGAGCGCCTCTCCGATGCCGAACGCAACGGTCACCGCGTCCTCGGCATCGTCCGGGGCTCCGCCGTCAACTCCGACGGCGCCTCCAACGGCCTCACCGCCCCCAACGGCCCCGCACAACAGCGCGTCATCCGCCGTGCGTTGAGCGTCGCCGGGCTCACCCCCGCCGACGTTGACGCGGTCGAGGGCCACGGCACCGGCACCACCCTCGGCGACCCGATCGAGGCCCAGGCACTGCTGGAGACCTACGGCCAGGAGCGCTCCGAGGACGGCAGCCCGCTGCTGCTCGGCTCCATCAAGTCCAACATGGGCCACACCCAGGCGGCGGCCGGTGTCGCGGGCGTCATCAAGATGGTGCAGGCGATGCGCCATGGCACCCTGCCCGCGACCCTGCACGCCGACGAACCCTCGCCCCAGGTGGACTGGAACTCCGGCGCCGTCGCCCTGCTGACCGAGCCCACCGCCTGGCCCGCGCACGGCCGCCCGCGCCGTGCCGGGGTGTCGTCGTTCGGTATCAGCGGCACCAACGCCCACGTGATCATCGAGGAGCCGTCCGCCACCACACCGCAGGACGCGCCGGAGCCGGCGCAGGCGCAGTCCACGTCCGGCCTGGTCGCCTGGCCGCTCTCGGCGAAGACCCCGGACGCGTTGAGCGCCCAGGCGACGCGCCTGCTGGACCACCTCGCGACCGTCCCGGACGACGTCCTCGCAGAGACGGGCCACGCCCTCGCGACGACCCGCGCCACCCTGGACCACCGCGCCGTCGCACTCGGAGCCGACCGCGCCGAACTCGCCGCCGTCCTTGCGGCGTTGGCCTCTGGCATGGGGCCGGTGCGGGACAGGGTCAGCGAGGGCAAGGTCGCCTACCTGTTCACGGGACAGGGCGCTCAGCGGCTCGGGATGGGCCGGGAGCTGTACGAGGCGTACCCGGTGTTCGCGGAGGCGTTCGATGCGGTGGTCGCCGAGCTGGACGCCCGGTTGGGCCTGAGTCTGCGGGAGGTGGTGTGGGGTGAGGACGCCGACCTGTTGAACGGGACGATGTTCGCCCAGGCCGGCTTGTTCGCGGTGGAGACGGCTCTGTTCCGGCTGCTGGAATCTTGGGGCGTACGCCCGGACTTCCTGGCGGGCCATTCGGTCGGCGAGATCGCGGCCGCTCACGTCTCGGGCGCGCTGTCGCTGCCGGACGCGGCCGAACTGGTCGTCACCCGGGGCCGGTTGATGCAGGCGCTGCCTGCCGGTGGATCGATGGTCGCGGTGGAGGCGGCGGAGGCCGAGGTGCTTTCGCTGCTGAACGCCGAGGTGGGGATCGCGGCGGTCAACGGGCCGCGTTCGGTGGTCGTCTCGGGCACGGAGGCGGCGGTTGCCGAGCTGGTCGCCACGTTCGAGGCGCAGGACCGCAGGACGAGTGTCCTGCGGGTGTCCCACGCGTTCCATTCGCCGTTGATGGAGCCGATGCTGGCGGAGTTCGATGCGGTGGTGGCCGGGCTGTCGTTCGGCGCCCCGTCGATTCCTGTCGTGTCGGGTGTGTCGGGTGACCTGGCGCAGGACTGGGGCTCGGCCGACTACTGGGTGCGGCACGTCCGCGAGGCGGTGCGGTTCGCGGACGCGGTCCGTTTCCTGGAGGACCGTGGCGTCACCTCGTACATCGAGATCGGCCCCGACGCCGTGCTCAGCGGCATGGGCCAGGGCTGTGTCCAGGACGCGGACGCGGTGGCGTTCGTCCCGTCGCTGCGACGCAACCGGCCCGAGGCCCGTGAACTCCTGGCCGCCGTCGGCCGCGCCCACACGCGAGGCGTCACCGTCGCCTGGGACGCCTTCTTCGGTCTCCGTGGCATCGGGCAGGGCCCCGACCTGCCCACGTACGCCTTCCAGCACCAGCGCTACTGGCTCGACCTCCCCACCGCCCCCGGTGACCTGGACGCAGTGGGCCTCGAACCCGTCACCCACCCCCTGCTGAGCGCCGCCGTGGCGACGCCGGACAACGGCGGAGTCGTCCTCACCGGACGGCTCGCCACCGGCACGCAGCCGTGGCTCGCCGACCACGGGGTCCTGGGCAGCGTGCTGCTGCCGGGCACCGGCTTCGTCGAACTCGCGGTGCGGGCGGGCGACCACGTCGGCTGTGGCCGGATCGAGGAACTGCTCCTCGAAGCGCCGCTCACCCTCCCCGCCCGGGGCGGAGTCGCCCTGCGCGTCGTCGTCGGCGCACCTGACCCCTCCGGCGCCTGCTCCGTCAGCATCCACTCGCGCGGCTCCACGGACCCCGACGCCCCCTGGACCCGGCACGCCTACGGCACCCTGACCCGCGAGGCACCCGCCCCGGCCTTCGACCTCACCCAGTGGCCACCGCCCGGTGCCACCCCGGTGGACACCGCCTCCGCCTACGAGCGGCTGAGCGAGCGCGGATACGCCTACGGTCCCGCCTTCCAGGGGCTGCGAGCCGCCTGGCGGCGCGGCGACGACGTGTTCGCCGAGGTCGCCCTCGACGACCCCGCTCGCGGTGAGGCGGCGGCCTTCGGGCTGCACCCCGCGCTCCTCGACGCCGCCATGCACGCCGACCTGCTCACCGACCCGGCCCCTGATGCCGCGACCCTGCTGCCGTTCTCCTGGAACGGCGTCACCCTGCACACCGCGGGGGCCTCCTCGCTGCGCGTCCACATCCAGCGGGTACGCGGCGACGAGGTGTCCGCCATCGTGGTCGCGGACGAGAGCGGCGCACCGGTGGCGACCGTGGAGTCCCTGGTCTCCCGCGCGGTCTCCCCGGAGCAGATCGCCGCCGCCTCCGGCGCCGCGTCCGCCTCCCTCCACCGTGTCCTCTGGCAGCGGACGGCGCCCGTCGCCGCGACGGCCGACGCCACCGCCCCCGAGTGCACGGTCCTGCGCTGCCCGTCCGCACCGGAGGGTACGGACGTCCCGGACGCGGTGCGCGCCCTGACTCACCAGGTGCTCGGCGCGGTGCAGGACCGGCTCACCGAGCCCGAGACGGTCACCGGCCCCCTGATCGTGGTGACCCGGCGCGCGATGTCAGTTGTGCCCGGCGAGGACGTGGACCCGGCCCAGGCCCCCGTATGGGGTCTGGTGCGGGCCGCGCAGGCCGAGAACCCGGGCCGGTTCCAACTCGTCGACGTGCACGACGACGCCGAGGCGACCGATGAGGCGTTTGCCGCCGCCATCGCCTCCGGCGAACCCGAATCGGCCTTGCGTGGCGGCGAGTTGTGGGTACCGCGCCTGGGTCGGGCCACCGGGCCCGACCCCGTGCCTCCCGCCCCGTGGGACCCCGAGGGCACGGTGCTGATCACCGGAGGCACCAGCGGCCTCGGCGCACTCGTCGCCCGCCATCTCGTCACCGAGCACGGCATACGACACCTCCTGCTGGTCGGCCGACGCGGCGCGGAGGCGCCCGGCGCCGGTGCACTCACCGACGAGCTGACCGGCCTGGGCGCCCAGGTCACGGTCGCCGCGTGCGACGTGGCCGACCGTGACGGGCTCGCCGCCTTGCTCGCGGGGATCGACGCAGGTCACCCGCTGCGCGCCGTCGTGCACGCGGCGGCGGTCGCCGACGGCGGCCTGGTCGGCAGCCTCACACCCGAGCGGTTCGACGCCGTCCTGCGGCCCAAGGCCGAAGGCGCCTGGCACCTGCACGAACTGACCAAGGACACCGACCTCACCGCGTTCGTGATGTTCTCCTCGGCGGGCGGACTCGTTCTGGCCGCCGGACAGGCCGACTACGCGGCGGCCAACGTCTTCCTCGACGCGCTCGCCACCCACCGCGTCGCCGCCGGACTGCCCGCGACGGCGATCGCGTTCGGCATGTGGGAGGTCAGCACCGGGCTCGGCGGCGACCTCACCGAAGCCGACCTGGACCGAATGCGGCGGCTCGGCCTGCCCGCTCTCCCCGCCGCCCGGGGCCTGGCGCTCTTCGACGCCGCCCTCGGCGCCGAGGACGCCGTCGTCGTCCCCCTGACCATCGACGCGGCGGCGCTCGCCGCCCGCAACGACGAACTGCCCGCCCTGCTGCGTGGCAGGGTCCGCACCCCCGCGCGCCGCACCGTACAGGCGACTGCCACCGGCTCCGCCCTGGAACGGCGCCTGGCCGGTGCGAGCCCCGAGGAGCGCGCCCGCATCCTGCTGGACACCGTCCGCACGCAGGTCGCCTCCGTGCTCGGCTATCCGTCGCCCGAGGCGGTCGGACCCGACACGGCCTTCCGCGACCAGGGATTCGACTCCCTCGCCGCCGTCGAACTGCGCAACCTGCTGGTCGGCTCGACGGGACTGCGGCTGCCCGCGACCCTGGTCTTCGACTACCCCAACTCCCGTGCCGTGGCCGGTCATCTCGACACCCTGCTCACCGGCACGGCCACTGCCTCCCCCGTCCCTGTCGCGCCGGTCGCGGCCCTCGACGACGACCCGATCGCGGTGGTGGCCATCAGTTGCCGCTTCCCCGGCGGAGTCCGCTCGCCCGAGGACCTGTGGGACCTCGTCGCGGACGGTGTCGACGCCATCGGCGACTTCCCCGCCGACCGCGGCTGGGACAGCGACGCCCTCTACGACCCCGAACCGGGGCTCCCCGGCCGCACCTACGTACGCGAGGGCGGATTCCTCTACGACGCCGCCGAGTTCGACCCCGAGTTCTTCGGCATCATGCCGCGCGAAGCCCTCGCGATGGACCCGCAGCAACGACTGCTGCTCCAGTGCGCGTGGGAGACGTTCGAGCGCGCCGGGATCGACCCGGAGACGCTGCGCGGCAGCCAGACCGGTGTGTACGCCGGTGTGATGTACCACGAGTACGGCAGCCGGGTCACCGACGTTCCCGACGACCTGGCCGGCTACCTCGGCAACGGCAGCGCGGGCAGCATCGCCTCCGGCCGCGTCGCCTACGCGCTCGGCCTCGAAGGCCCCGCCGTCACCGTCGACACCGCCTGCTCCTCCTCCCTGGTCAGCCTCCACATGGCCTGCCAGGCGCTGCGCACCGGCGAGATCGATCTCGCCCTTGCGGGCGGTGTCACCGTCATGCCGACGCCGGAGATCTTCGTCGACTTCAGCCGCCAGCGCGGCCTCGCCGCCGACGGACGCTCCAAGGCGTTCGCCGGTGCCGCCGACGGCACGAGCTGGGCCGAAGGCGTCGGCCTGCTGCTGATCGAGCGCCTCTCCGACGCCCGCCGCAACGGGCATCCCGTCCTCGCGGTCGTCCGGGGCAGCGCCATCAACCAGGACGGCGCCTCCAACGGCCTGACCGCGCCCAACGGCCCCTCGCAGCAACGCGTCATCCGCAAGGCCTTGTCGGCCGCCGGGCTCACCCCGGCCGACGTGGACGCGGTGGAGGGACACGGCACCGGCACCCGGCTCGGCGACCCGATCGAGGCGCAGGCCCTGCTCGCCACGTACGGCCAGGACCGCCCCGCCGACCGCCCGCTGTGGCTCGGCTCGGTGAAGTCGAACATCGGTCACGCGCAGGCCGCCGCCGGTGTCAGCGGCGTCATCAAGATGGTGATGGCCCTGCGCAACGACCTGCTGCCCCGGACCCTGCACGTCGACGAGCCGTCGCCGCGGTGGTCGCCTCACCGGAGGCCGGCGGCGTGGTGCTCACCGGGCGCCTCTCCGTGCGCACCCACCCCTGGCTCGCCGACCACGACGTCCTCGGAACCGTGCTGCTGCCCGGCACCGGCTACGTCGAACTGGCCATCCGGGCCGGTGAGGAAGTCGGCTGCGAGGTGGTCGAGGAACTCACCATCGAGGCACTGATGCCGCTCCCGCCCCACGGCGGACTCGCGATCCAGGTCGTCGTCGACGCACCCGACGCGGGCGGACGCTGCTCCCTCGCCGTCTATTCCCGGCCCGACGACGCCCGGTCCGACGCCCCCTGGAGCAAGCACGCCAGCGGTGTACTCGCCCCCGGAACCGCCCAGGCGCCGCCCGCCGGCACTCTTACCCTGGACCCGGCCGACTGGCCGCCCACGGGCGCGACCGAGGTCGACATCTCCGGCGTGTACGACTACCTCACCGGCCAGGGCTACGGCTACGGACCCATGTTCCGGGGCCTGCGCGGCATCTGGTCCCGGGGCAAGGAGACCTTCGCGGAGGTGTCCCTGCCGGAGGACTCTCTGGACGTCGGCAAGGAGTTCCGCCTCCACCCGTCCATCCTCGACGCGGCCCTGAGCGCCACCGACTTCATGGACGGCCGCCGCCCTCAGGACGTCGGCGGCACCCAGCTGCCGTTCGCCTGGTCAGGAGTCACCCTGCACGCGGCCGGTTCCTCCCGGCTGCGGGTGCGCATCACCGCCGTCGAGTCCCACCGTTCACAGGGTTCGGACGCGGTGCGCCTGGAACTCACCGACCCCTCGGGCACCCCGGTCGCCACCATCGACTCGCTCGTGGTCCGGCCCGTCACGGCGGCCAAGGTCAACGCCGCGGCCGCTGCCGGGGGCGGCGAGCGCGAGGCCGTGTTCCAGCTGGTCACCCAGCAACTCCCGCTCGGCGGGGCCGTCGCCGCGTCCACCGACCGCTGGGCGGTGATCGGCGTCGATACCGACCTTGCCACCGGCACCCTCTACCCCGACCTCACGGCACTGGGCGCCGCCCTCTCCGGCGGGGCACCCGCACCCGGGATCGTCGTCCTGCCCGTACCGTCCGGCCTCCCTGGCGGCTCCTCCGGCGACCATGAGGACATCCCGGCCGCCGTCCGCTCCGTGACCGGGTACGTCCTCGACACGGTGCAGTCCTGGCTGGCGGACGAGCGGTACGCCCAGTCCCGCCTCATCGTCGTCACCCGCAACGCCCTCCCCGTCAAGGAGAGCGACGCCGCCCCCGTGGACCTCGTCCAGGCGCCGGTGTGGGGGCTCCTGCGCTCCGCACAGGAGGAGTACCCGGGCCGGTTCGTGCTCGTCGACTCCGACGGCAGCGCCACCGCCCGCGAGTCGCTCCCCGCCGTGGCCGCCTCCGGTGAACCGGAAGCGATCCTGCGCGGCGCCGAAGTACGCGTACCCCGCCTTGCCCGGGTGGCGGCGGCAGCACCCACCATGCCCCTGCCCTGGGACGCCGACGGCACCGTACTGATCACCGGAGGGACCAGCGGCCTCGGCGCCGTCGTCGCCCGCCACCTGGTGGAACAGCACGGTGTACGCCATCTCCTGCTGGCCGGTCGACGTGGCGAGGACGCCCCCGGCGCCACCGAACTGCGCGACGCACTGCACGGACTCGGCGCCCACGTCACCCTCGCGGCCTGCGACACCGCCGACCGCGCGGCCGTCGACGACCTCCTGACCGGCATCCCCGCCGCACACCCGCTGACGGCGGTGGTGCACGCGGCCGCCGTCATGGACAACGCACTCCTCGCCGGCCTCACCCTCGCACAGGTCGACGCGGTGATGCGCCCCAAGGTGGACGCGGCCTGGAACCTGCACGAGGCGACACGCGGCCTGGACCTGAAGGCGTTCATCCTCTTCTCCTCCTGCGCTGGACTCGTCGTCGGCGTAGGCCAAGGCAACTACGCCGCGGCCAACCGCTTCCTGGACGCCCTCTCCGCCCACCGCCGCGCCGCCGGACTCCCCAGCACGTCACTGGCGTTCGGGCTCTGGGAGACCAAGACCGGCCTCGGCGGCGGCGTCACCCACGCGGACCTGCGACGCATGCGCACCATGGGCATGCCCGCCCTGCCGACCGCCGAGGGCCTCGCGCTCCTCGACGAGGCCCTGGAGCTCGACCAGCCGGTCCTCGTACCCATACGGGTGCAGCGCGATCAGCACACCACCGCCGAACCGCCGCACCTGCTGAAGGACGTACTCGGCGCTCCGGAACGGCCCACCGTCCGTAAGGAGGTCCGCGCCCCCGCCGTCACGACGGTGAGCGCAGCCGCCACTCAACTGACCCTGGAACAAAGGCTGTCCGGTATGAAGGCGGCCGAACGCAAGCGCACCGTGCTGGACGTCGTACGCGAGGAGGTCGCCGGCGTCAGCCACAGCGGCCCCGCCACGATCGACGTCTCCAAGGGCTTCACCGAGCTCGGCCTCGACTCGCTCGCCGCGATCGACCTGCGTAACCGGCTGCAGAAGGCCACCGGCCTCCGCCTCCCGGCGACCCTCATGTTCGACTACCCCAGCCCGATGGTGCTGGCCGACTTCCTGCTCGACGAACTCCCGCCGGGCATCGAGGAGAACACCCCCGAGACCGCTCCCGAACCCGCCTCCGCCCGGAACGCTACGGGGGCGGCAGGGGACCGGGACGACGCCTCCATCCGGCAGGCGCTCACCACCATCCCGGTCGACGCACTCCGCGACTCCGGCCTGCTGGACGAACTGCTGAAACTGGCCGACCACCCGGCAGCACCCGCCGTCGCATCCGGTACGCGAGCCCTCCAGGGCGAGGCCGGGCAGGCCGGCGAAGCGATCAGGACCATGGACGTCGACGACCTGGTGCGGGCCGCGCTCGCGGCCGCCGACCCCACCCGGAACCCGAGCGAGGGCTGAGAAACATCATGGAAGCATCTGTAGAGCAGCTGGTCGCCGCCCTCCGCGCGGCCATGGTCGAGAACGAACGCCTCCGCTCGCACAACGACCGCCTCACCGACGACGCCACCGAGCCGATTGCGATCGTGGGGATGGCGTGCCGTTATCCGGGTGGGGTGGGTTCTCCGGATGAGTTGTGGGATCTGGTGGTGGAGGGCCGGGACG
>NZ_JBFBCG010000057.1:0-52082 GCF_040683105.1 Streptomyces sp. NPDC051020
CACCGAAGCGCCAGCCGATGAACCCCTGGGCCACCACCGCCAGAGCCCCGATACCGCCCGTCGTCCAACGCCCGGCGCCGAACCACGCGGCGATCACGGGCGCAATCACCAGCAGCGGACTGAGGACAATGTCGACCGGGATCACGGCATCCGCAACCGTGATCACCACGATGAGCGCCACCGGGATCACCAACGACTGCCACGGCTGCCTCATGCCAGCAAAGCGCCGACTAAACATGCTCCTACACTGCACCCTCCCGCAGCGGCCAGCGAGAAGAGCCAGCCGCGAGCGGGCATGGTGCACGCCCAAGCCCCCTCGGGATGGGTGCTGCAGAAGCTGAGCGACGGCGACGTCGAGGCCCGATCCGTCCTGCACGCGCACGACGAGGCACCGCAGAGCGCGCCGCCGCTCGATGTGGAGCGCGCCCTGGGTACGGCCTCGCGCGTGGCCGGCCGCGGTGACGACGACATCGAAGGTCTGGTGCTCAATGGCGAGCGCGCCAGTGGCCGACTGGTCGCGGCAGGAACGGCCGCAACCGTTCCCACTCGGCATCCGTCAGATCACCCCGCCTCATGCCCACATCAACAATCCGGGCAAGCCGCAGTCACATGATCGGCCGGACAGGTCCTAGTTGAACGTCGAGCCGAGCTGCGCGCGCGTCGCGACCGTGCCCAGCGTGCCCGCGCCGAAGGTGAACGAACCGGTCGGCGTGACCCCCGAGGAGGTGGACTTGAACACCCACACCGAGCCGGCGTCGGCGTTCTCGCCGGGCGCGCCGACGATCAGCTCGGCGCGACCGTCGGCGTTGGTGTCGACCAGTTTGGTGGCCGCCCCGAAGCGGTCGTTGTTCTCCGCGACGCCGGGTACCCCCGAGGTGTCCTGCGAGTAGCTCTGGGCACCCTTGCCAGTGAGGCCGAAGGCCGTACCGCGCAGCGTGACGACCGAGCCTGCCTGGCTCTTGCCGAGGGCGCGGGTACCGCCACATCGGAGTATCCGTCGCCGTTGAAGTCGTCCGGGAGTTCCGCGACGGGGGCGACCCTGCCGGTCGCGATCCCCTGCGCGTGCGCGATCAGAGGGGCGGTCACGGCGCTGCTCACCACGAGCGCGGCGGCGAGTCCGAGGTTCCATCGCAGTGCACGTCTGTTCATGTCACTCCCAGTCCTCTGTGCTGTGCTTCGTCGGGGTCAGTAGGTGAAGGCCGCACCGAAGCGGGCCAGGGTCGTGCTCATGTCGACCGTGCCGCCGCCGAACGAGAAGGAGCAGGTGGTGACGCCGGAGGCGATGGAACGAAAGTCCCGGACTTGCAGCCAAGAAGACCGGCAGCAAGGGCAAACGATTGTACGCCCCCCGTCACCTGACATGCGGCCGGCGCGCGGACCCGAGCGGCGCAGGGCCTCCTGCAACTCGCCCCGCCCATGCCCCATCGCCACCCCAACGGTCACACCCGTACGGAACAGCCTTCAGAGCGTGCCGGAGCCCTGCGAGGAGGTGGCCGCTGCGAGACGGATGACGGCGCGGCCGCCGTCGAGGTCGACGGTGGAGCGGCTCGGCGGGGCGCCGTCCTCATTCCCTCCTGTACCGCTGGAGAAGTCAGCCATTGGGGAGGATGACCACGCGACCGTTGATCTTGCCGTGATGCAGCCTCTCGTACGCCGGCGGCGCCTCGTCCAGGGTGTCCGTCTCGACGTGGACCTCGACCGATCCGGCGCGGGCCAGGTCGAGGACCTCGGCGAGCTCGGAGCGCGATCCCCGGTACGGGGAGGTCACCGTCGTCCCTTCCGGCTCTCGATCCCCCGTCCGCCACTCAGGACGCGGTAGCCGCCGTCCACCAGGTGGGATGTCCCGGCGCGACATGAGTCTCGCCGTGACATCTGGGGATCAGGTCTCGCCTCCGTCACCGCTCGCTGAAGGTCTGCGCGGCCCTCCGGGCGCCCTGACCGGACATCGCGCCGGGCGGTCGGCGACGGTTGCCGGTCGATGCCTTGCGCAGGGCGAGCATCGCGATGTCGTCGCGCCGTACGCCGCCGGAGAAGGCGTCCAGGTCCGCATGGAGCGCGTCCAGCAGTTCACGCGGTTCGTACGCAGCCCAACAGCCGAGCCGGGCGTCCAGCGGGTAGAAGGCACCGGAGGCATCGCGGGCCTCGGTCACTCCGTCGGTGAATGCCAGAAGCGTCGCACCCGCCGGGAAGTCGAACCGCTCCGCACCGCGCGCCTCGCTGCAGAGCTCCACCATGCCCAGCGGTACGGAGGTGAGGCGGAGCGGGACAGCGGCTGCCGCGCCGTCGTGCAGCAGATGGGGCGGCAGATGACCGCAATTGACGGCCTCCACGCGATCCTCGCCCTCGAAGCCGAGGACCAGGGCTGTGACAAAGCGTTCGATCTCGCCGGTCTGGGCGGAGAAGGCGTTGTGGCGGGCGACCGCGTCCTCCAGGGCGTCCACCACTCCCGTCAGGGTGGGCTCGCGGATGGCCGCCTCCCGGAACGCGCCGAGCGCGGCAAACCCCGCACCGATCGCGGCGATCCCCTTGCCCTGCACATCACCGATGATCACCCGGGTTCCGTACGGTGATTCGACGACCTCGTAGATGTCGCCGCCGACCAGCCGGTCCTCCTCGATCGGCGCATAGACCCCGTGGGCGACGACCTGGCCGGTCAGGACGGGCAGTGGGCGCAGGATCTGCCGCTGAAGAGCGACTGCCGCGGAGCGCAGCCGGGCGATCTCGATGGCATGGCGGATCCGCAGCGAACAGGCGCCGACTCCGAGGACACAGGCCAGGACCGTGAAACCGACGCCGACGAAGAGGTCCCAGAACGTTCCTCCGGACACCAGCCGGGAGGTGACGACCACCGCCATGATCCAGGCGGCGGTGTACACCGTCTGCCGCATGGTGCCGAAGACCGAGACGAGGGCAGGCACGACGACGAGCAGCGGCACGACCCGCAGATCCTCACCGGTACGCACGTCGAGGATCAGGACCACGGCGGTCAGCAGAAACAGCCCGCCGAACAGCACGCCGTCCCCGACCCGGGGAGCGAAGACCGCGGCCTCCCCCGCATCGGTGCCCGGCACCGCCGCACTCCGCTCGACCGCCGCGCGCTCGTGCCCGATCGTCACGGCATTGCCTCCTCGTGTTGGTGTCGGCCTGTTCCCGGCATTCCCATCCAGTGCACCTGGAAGCGGAAGAACGGGACACGGGGCTAACGGCCTCAGGGGCCGGGCCGAAGGTCCTCGGTCGGCGCCTGCCGGTGGTGTCCGGTCCGGAAGTCCCGGGCCGAAGGTCCTTCCCGTGACACCAGCCGCAGGAACACCGTCACCCGGCAGGGAGGAGAGACGGCTCACACGTCAGTACGAGGCTGCCACCTGCGCGCCGCCCGTACCACTGGCGCGCCCGGACTCCGGCAGCTGCCGCGGTACGACGGCAGAGAGGAACGACGTCCGGCGGCGGAGCCGGAAGCCCAGGGACTCGTAGAGCCTGATCGCGTTCGTGTTGGTCGCGGAGGCATGCAGGAACGGGGGGTCGCCGCGCTCCTTGATCTCGTGCGCGACGGCGAGCACGAGCCGGCCGGCGAATCCCCGGCCTCGTGCGGACTCGTCGGTGCAGACACCGCTGATCTCGCTGTAGCCGGTCGGGTGCAGCCGCTCCCCGGCCATCGCGACGAGTGCTCCTTCGCGCCGGATGCCGAGGTAGGTGCCGAGCTCGACGGTGCGCGGCAGAAACGGTCCGGGGCGGGTGCGTTCGACCAGGGCGAGCATCTCCGGCACATCTGCCGGCCCCAGGCGGACGGCCTCCGGATCCGGGGCTGCTGCCACTCCGGCGTCGACCAACTGGACGCCCTCGGCGTGAAAGGCGATCTCCCAGTCGCCGGGCGGCACAGCGCCGTGTCGACGGTGGCCTCCACCGGCTGTGCAGCTGCGCCGGTCGGGGCGGTGGTTACCGCGATGCCGACGGCGCGACCGTCCTATGTGGCACCTCCGCGCGTCCGGTATCCCGGAGCAGTGCCGCCATGGCCCCAGTAGACGCCGGCGCACGACAGCGGCGTGCTCGTCAGGCCGAGAACGTAGCGGACGCCGGGGCCGCGTGCCTCGGCGTGAACGGCTTCTCTGGCCCCAACAGCGTGATCGGCAGTGATCCCTGCCGACTCGCCCACATCATGGCCCGGCAACAGGCCGCCGCAGGTGCCTGACTACACCTGATCCACATGGACATGCATCCGCGATTGCTCAACCCGCCGATGTGAGAGTTGACACCGACCGCCTCCACAGCAGCGCCCTCGCTGTTGGGGCGTGCCAAGGAAGGCGTGACGTTCATCTTCCGACACCCAATGCTGAGGGCCGGCCTCGGCTGCGCGGCAACCGTCAACTTCTTCACCTTTGTGGCAAGCAGTGGGCTGATCGTACTGTTCGCCAGCCGGAGCCTCGGACTGTCCGCAGGAGTGATCGGCATCGCGTTCGGGATCGGCGCGACCGGTGCCCTCCTTGGCGCGGTGTTCGCCCCGATGATCTCGCGACGTTTCGGCGTGGGGCGCAGCATTGTCATGGGCGCGGTGCTGTTCCCGGCGCCGATCGCCATCGCCGCCGCTGCGGACGGCCCGCTCTGGCTCCGCGCCGGAGCCTTGGCCGCGGCCGAATTCCTCTCGGGCTTCGGCGTGATGCTGTTCGACGTCAACCTCAACTCCCTTCAGGCCACGGTGATCCCCGACGGCATGCGCAGTCGCGTGGCCGGCGCGTACAGCACGATCAATTACGGCATACGCCCCGTCGGCGCCGTCGTCGGCGGGCTACTTGCCACCCTCATCGGCCTGACAGCGACCCTCCTCATCGCCGCCGCCGACGGAGCCCTGTCGTCGCTCTGGCTACTGCCCTCACCAATACCTCACATCCGTTCCCTGCCTCCGAACAACACCGTGGACAGCGCTGGTCACGAGGACGGCGACAATCGACCAGTACCTTGTTGACCCGCCGGTAACAGCCCATCGATACGGGCCGGTCGCGCCACATTCGGCCGACTCGTGTGGCAGTCTGATAGTGACCGTCCCACCGGGCTCCCCCGTACCGGTGGGGCGGTTCTGTCCTCTCCCGCTCCTCTCACCTGCACGGTTGTGACGCCGGATGACCAGCATTCCCGGCCATTCACGCCGATTGGCCGCATCGACTCGCTCTTTCACGCATGGGCGGCCCTGCCGGGGGCAGGCGCATGCACATCGCCACGGCAAAGGACTCACTGGCCGCAGAGTTCGACCGCGACCCCACCGTGCCGGAGCTCGCCGAGCAGCTGATCGCCCCGCGCACCATGCGCCTGGCGGGCGTCGGGGCCACGGAGCGCAAGGCCAGGGCACCCGTCGCGACCGGGGACGGTCAGTCGTCGTCCTTCTCCGCGGGGCGGCCCGCGTAGTAGGTGGCGATCATGTCCTCGCCGCCGTGTCCCGCCTCCTCCGCACGCGTGAACCGGTTCGCCGACGCGGCGACGAGATCCAGCGTCACCCCGGTCTGTTCGGCGGCCGCAAGGATGAGGCGGGTGTCCTTGAGCGCGGTGGACAGGGTGAAGCTCGGGGTGAGGTCGCCGGAGAGGACCGCGGCGGACTTGCCCTGGAGATACGCGGAGTCCAGCGGGCCGCCCTTCATCACGTCGAGGAACGACTGCGGGTCGATGCCCAGCCCCTCCGCGAGGTTCAGGCACTCGGCGATGCTGCTCACCATGTTGATCACCCAGGTGTTGACCACGAGCTTCAGCCGCGAGGCGGCGCCCGGTGTTTCGCCGACCCAGACCGTGCGCTGTCCGATCGCGTTCAGCACAGGGTTCACCGACGGGCGGACGGCGGACGGACCGGAAACGAAAACCGTCAACGCACCCTGTTCCGCGGGCTGCTTGGTACCCGCAACCGGGGAGTCGAGGTAGACGAGCCCCAAGTCCGCCGCCCTCTGCGCGAGTTCGGTGGTGGCATCGATCCCGACGGTGGAGCTCTGCAGCAGGACCTGACCGCGTTGCACCCCGGGCGCCGCGGCGGTGAGCGCGGCGGCCACGGAGAGTCCGTCGTTCAGCATCGTGAGGATGACGTCGGCGCCCCGCACGGCTTCCTCCGCCGTTTCGGTGATCGTGGCGCCGTCGGCGGCGAGGGGGGCCGCCTTGGCCTGCGTACGGTTCCAGGCGCGGACGTCGAGTCCGGCGCGGAGCAGGCTCCGGGTCATCCCGGATCCCATGATTCCGGTGCCGAGGACGGCCACGGTCGGCCGCTCGGGGATGGGGCTGGCAGGGGTGGACGTCATGAGAGCAGGAGTCCCTTCGTCGGCGCGCGGGCGGTTCGAGGTCAAGGGTGCCGCAGTGCGCCCTCCCGTACGGCGGTGTGCACGGCTCGGGCGAGTCGTGATCCCCACGTCGAACGCGGGCCCGCGAACGGTTCCCGGCCGCGCCGGGTGCAGGCTCCGGTGAGGCGATGCACACCGCGTCGGTGGGGTGCCTGAGCAGTCGAGTCCGGCATCCAGGAGCGCCTGGACCTTCGCCTCGGTGGCGGTCGCAACGGCATTGACCAGAGCGGCGTCGGAAAGAGCCACGGGGACGGTCACGACGATATTCACCGTGCCCGGCGGCAGCGGCCCAGCGTGTCCCGCGACCACAAAGACACTGGACACCGACCGCAAGATCCTTAACTTCCCGGCCTTGAGTGTTGACCCGCGGACTATCCAACGGCGGTTTGCCGCGACTGCATTGTATTGTCAGTTCTCGTGGGCGCGGCATCGCGGTAGCGGCGGGGGCGACATGACGTAGGTCCAGACGGGGAGGTGCATCGCATCTGTCGGATGGTCTGCGACGGGTAGTGCACGCGCTCATCGGCCCGCGCGGTGGTAGTCGCGACCATGCCGTTTTGGACCTGCCCGCGGGAGCCGGGGTACTGACGGGACACATAGGCCGTGGCGTGCCCGGACTTACGGTCACCGGAGTCGTCCGGGAACAACGCCCCGCCGTCGTGGGGCGCGGTCGGAAACAGGAAGGCGCTGATTCATGGCTGCCCACCGGTCCGATGAAGGGCCGCACCTTCACCCTGCCTCAAGAAGTCAAGACCCGGAACACCATCCACCGATCACGGCAAACCACCGCAGGTCGACCGGACGCGGTGGGCATGTGATCGGCCAGCCGGCGCCCGCGGTGCTGCCGCCATCCCTGCGCGCGTGGCTCGGGCTGATCGCGGCCCTCGCCGCGCTAGTGGTCGTCGTGCTCGGGGTCCTGTACGCCGGCCACAGCGAGCCCGGCAGCGTGGACGTGTGGATCCAGTTGGCGGTGGACGGTGTGCGGTCGCCGTGGCGGAACATCGCCCTGGCCATGAACTTCTCGGGGGAGCCCGCGGGAGCGGCGACGCTGGTCGTGGCCACCGTGACGGGCTGCCTGCTGCTTCGGCGTCCTCGCGCAGCGGTGCTCATCGTTGCCGGCGTCGCCATGGCCGTGGGGGCGGCGACGCTGCTGAAGTACCTGGTGGGACGCACCATCCACGGCGATAATCTGTCCTACCCGAGCGGGCACACCGCCTTCCTCACCGCGCTCGCCCTCGTGGTGGCGCTGCTCGCGACCGGCCTGCTCGGCCTCGGCAGGACGGCCGGCACGTTACTCGTCCTCGCCGCGGCGCTGGTTGCCGGCGCCGCCATGGGCTGGACGCAGGTCGCCCTGGGCGCGCACTACCCGACCGACGTCCTCGGCGGCTGGTGCACCGCGCTGGCGGTGATACCGGCGACCGCGTGGCTGGTCGACCGGATGGCTGACCGGCTGGTCGATGGGATGGCCGACGCCGGTCGGCGGGAGCGTCGCTGACGTCACGTCATGTCACGCCAGGCGGCGGAATACCGGCTTCACCGGTCGTCCGGCCAGCCAGGGGGTGGGGTCTGCGGCGTCCAGTGCCTTCCGGTACACCGCACATGCCTGGGCCACCACGTCGACGGTGTGATCGATGTCGGCGTCGCTGAGCGCGCTGCTCACCACGAACGACGGGGCCAGCACCCCGCCCGCGAGGAGCCTGCGCAGGAACAGGGTGCGGTACTGCTGCGACGGCTGCCGGTTCTCGTCGAGGGTGGCGAAGACCAGGTTGCTGGCCCGGCCTTGGACGACGATGTGGTCGCCGACGCCCATGCCGGCCGCGGCGTCGCGGACACCGGCGGCCAACCGCTCGCCGAGGGTGTGGAGCCGCGCGGTGACGCCCTCTTCCACGTAGGTGGTGAGCACGGCCATCGCGGCGGCCAGCGAGTGCGTTTCCGCACCGTGCGTGGTGGACAGCAGGAACACCCGGTCGCCGGAGTGACGCAGCCCGCCCCGCTCCATCAGATCGCGGCGCCCGGCCAGCGCGGAGATGGCGAACCCGTTGCCCAGTGCCTTGCCGAACGTGGAGAGGTCGGGGACGACGCCGTACAGGCCCTGGGCGCCCGCCTCGGACCAGCGCAGGCCGGTGATCATCTCATCGAAGATCAGTACGCAGCCGTGGCGGTCGGCCAGCTCGCGCAGGCCGACGAGGTACCCGGGAGTGGGGTCTCCCCTGCTCGAACGAAGTTGAGAGCTTGGGGAAGGCTCGGTGTGACCGGCAGGTTCGAGGATCAGACAGGCGACCTCGTCCTGGTACCGGGTGAGCAGCTCCTCCGTGGCGGCCAGGTCCCCGTAAGGGAACGCCACGGTGAGTTCGGTGGTCGCCGCCGGAATACCGGCGGACATCGGCGTGGTCCCGATGAACCAGTCGTCGACGGAGAAGAACGGATGGTCGCCGCAGATGGCCACCCGCGGGCGCCCGGTGACGGCGCGGGCGAGTCGCACCGCGGCGGTGGTGACGTCGGAGCCGTTCTTCGCGAACTTCACCATCTCGGCGGTCGGCACCGTGGCCAGGAAGCGTTCCGCGGCCTCGACCTCCACGATGGACGGCCGGACGAAGTTGCTGCCGCGGTCGAGTTCCCGCCGCACCGCCTCGATCACGCGTGGGTGGGCGTGGCCGAGGCTGACCGACCGCAGGCCGGAGCCGTACTCGACGTAGCGGTTGTCGTCGATGTCCCACACGTGGGAACCGCGGCCGTGGCTGATGACCGGGGCCAGGTTCTCGGGATACTGGTCGTCGCCCTTGGCGTAGGTGTGCGCGCCCCCGGGGATCATGGCGTGCAGCCGCTCGTTCGCCATCCGCGACCGGGGCAGGAGGAACTCTTCGGTGCCTTCGGTGTCCACGCCAACCTCAACTCTCTTTTTGCTGCTGGGCTTCGGCGAGGCTGGGCGCCTCCCGGTCCCGCTGGGACATCGATGTGACCGGTAGCGGCCAGGGAATGGCGAGCTCCGGGTCGTCGAATGCGATCGTCACGTCCTCGGCCGGATCGTGCGGGCGGTCGATCCGGTACGAGACGTCGGCGGTTTCGGTCAGAGCCTGGAAGCCGTGCGCGCACCCCGCCGGGATGTACAGGGTCACCTGCGTCTCGTCGGAAAGCTCGAAGAAGGCCCGGCTGCGGTATGTCGGCGAGTCCGTCCGCAGATCCACGACGACGTCGAAGATCCTCCCGTACGAGCACCGCACCAGCTTGGCCTCGCCGGAGCCGGAGCGCAGGTGCAGGCCACGCAGCACGCCCCGGACCGAGCGGGACAGGCTGTCCTGAACGAAGGCGTCCGGGTCGAGGCCCACCGAGCGGACCACGTCGGCGTCGAAGGTGCGGCAGAAGAAGCCGCGCTCGTCGGCGTACGGCGTCGGCTCGAACAGGTACGCGCCGGTGATCTCCGGGACTTTGGTCGCCTTCATGGAGCCTTCCGCAAGGTGTGGGCGTGGTCGGCCGCAGGGAACAGGGCCGCGGTCAAGGAGTTGAACTGGCGCTCGAGTCGCCGGGCGGCGGCCAGGCTCCGCTCGGTGAGGGTCTGCCGCAGCTCGGCCGAACGCTTCTCCAGCGCACGGAACTGCTCGAGCAGCCGGTCGGCGTCGACCTCGCGCGCCGGGTGGCAGTACACGCCAAGGCCCATCTCCGCCATGAGCGCGTCGCTCTTCGCTGCATAGCAGAGAGCGAGCACCGGCGTACCGGTCTTCAGCGCGCAGATCAGGTTGTGGTACCGGATCGCCACCACGGTGTCGGCAGCCGCCATCTCCTTCATCAGGTCGGCCAGTGAGGACGGCTCGGCAGCGGTGAGCAGCGGCGAGTCCACAGCGTCGAGGATCGCGGCGACCACCGACGCGTCGCACTCGTCACCGGTGAGCAGCCGGACAGCCCTGCCCTCCTCGACCAGCGCGCGGACGAACCGGATCGTCCCGTCGAGGTAGCGCCGGTATATCTCATAGGCCCGAGCGCGATCGTCGTTGCCGCCGTGAAAGTCCATAACGCCGACGCAGACCGGGCCCGGCGGGGCCGACGGGTCCGAGGGCGCGCTCGCCCGCGGCGTCGGCAGGGCGAACGTGAGGTCCGGGTAGACCTCGTCGCGCGCGGTGTCCACGCCCATGGCCCGCATCGCGTCGCGAGACTGCGCGTCCCGGTACGACCGGTATGCGGCCAGCCGCGCCGACCAGCGCACCAGGGCCCGGGTTGGCCGGTTGCCGATCGTCGCGGCGCCCACACTGACCAGCGCCACCCGGGTGCGCAACAGCCGGCCGCTCGCGCAGAGCAGGAACAGCGAGTACGGGAAGCCCCACGGCCGCAGCGGCAGCGTGGCCTCCAGGACGCCCATGCCCGGCACGATCACCACGTCGTGCCGGCGCACCCAGGCAGCGGTGCGGACGGCGTCGGCGAGTTTGCCCAGGCCCTTCGCCGCGATCGCGCCCGCCCGCGATGCGGTCCGGTACTCCCCGCGGTACCAGTGCAGCCGCGTCGCGGGGATCCGGTACCGGGTCGCAACGACCTCGGGTCCGCCGCACAGCGCGTCCACGATCGCCTCCGGGTGCTCGGCGCGGAGGTAGCCGAGTACGGCCTCGAGCGACCCGTCGTTGCCGAGGTTGCCGGAGCCGAGCAGGCCGAAGACCCCGACGCGCACCGGAGTCCCGTTCGGGGACGTCATGCCTGCCTCCCCTCACGGCCGGCGACGAGGGCGTCGACGGAGACAGTGAACCGGGCCGGGTCGACCGGGGCGCGGTCCTCGACCCGCTCGCCGGCGCCCGGCCGGACCCGGCTGGTCATCCATGCGGCCAGGCGGCGGTAGCACGCGCGCCGGTCGGCCGGGGACAACGGCGCCCGCCGGATCGCCGCGACGAAGCCCCAGACGTACTCGGCGAGCAGCCGGGGCGTCGGGTGCAGCGGGCCCGCCCGGCGCGGGTCCAGGTTGACGCACCGGGAGCGCTTGGAAGGGTTCGCCCGCTCGGCGCGGGTGGGATGGTCGCGGCGGAAGTACAGCAGTTCCGGCACCTGGTGGAAGGGCCCGTGCAGGGCGATCTCGGCGACGAACGTGCGGTCCGCGTGGTGGTAGCTGTCGAGCGGCTTCACCCGGCGCAGCATGTCGGCCCGCATCACCCCGTAGAAGTCGTCGCCACCCGGCTCGAACAACAGACTGCGGAAGCGCTCCGGCGCGTGCGGCGAGTCGGTGGCGAGCCCGTACTCGTAGGGGACCCTCACCTGGCCGTCGCCGTCGACGATCGCCTGGCCGGTGTGCGCGAGGATCATGTCCGGCCGCTCGTCCAGCGCCTGGACGCAGCGCCGCAGCAGGTCCCGGCCGTACAGGTCGTCGTGCGAGGCCCACTTGAACAGCTCGCCGCGAGACTCGGCGAACACATGGTTGTGGTTCGGCGTGGCGCCGATGTTCCGGGTCAGCCGGAGGTACCGGATGCGCGAGTCCCGCGCGGCGTACTTGCGGCAGATCTCCTGGGTCCCGTCGGTCGAGGCGTTGTCGGAGATGACCAGCTCGAAGTCCTCGTAGGTCTGGCCGAGCAGGGCGTCGAGCGACTCGGCCAAGTACTCCTCGCCGTTGTACACGGGCAGGCCGATGCTCAGCCTTGGTTGGGCGGTCATGAGGTCCTCGCTTCGTGGATGGGATTGCGGTGGCGCTCGCGCAGGGCGGACCGCAGTTGCAGCCACCACACGGCCGAGCCGCTGACGGTTGCGGCGGCGACCCCCCAGGCCGAGCCGACTGTGCCGGCGGCGGCCGCCCCGCCGAGCCCGCCGCTGACATAGCAGGCGGAGGCGAACAACTGGCAACGCAGGCTGCGCCGGGCCGTGCCGAGCGCGCGCAGCCCGGCCGCCGCGCCGGTGCCGAGGCCGACGCCCGCGACGCCGAGGGTGACCGGCACGATGAGCTCCGAGGCGGAGTGCCAGACGCCGCCGAGCACCAGCTCGCCGAGCCGGCCAGGCATCAGCAGCAGCGCCGCGCCCCAGAGCAGCGCGCCGGCGGCCTGCCCCCCGCCCAGCAGGATGCAGAACGTGCCGAGCCGGTGCGGGGCCTGCCGTAGCACCCGTGCCGCCTCCGGGACCGTGACCAGCGAAAGCCCCATGAGCACCGCCAGGAACGGGCCGAGCAGGAGCTCGGCGCCCCGCATCGCACCCACCGCGCCGATCCCGACGATCGCACCGAGCCCGTACACCCGCAGCTGGCTCGCGCCACTGAGGCTGACGTTCTCGACCAGGTATCGGTAGCCGAGATCGTGCTGCTCGCGAAGCCACCCGCGCGTCTCGGTCATCCGGGGCCGGATGCCGGACTGGATGTAGCCGTACCCCGCCGCCACCGTGGCGGACGCGCCCCAGGCGAGCACGAAAGCGGCCACGCTGCCCACACGGACCGCCACCACTATGGCCGGGACGAGCGCGACACCCCACACGACGTCGTTGACGAACGCCTTCCGCCCGGTGCCGGCGGCGAAGAACGAGAACCGCCAGGCATCCTGGAGCAGTAGCCCCGGCAACATGACGCCAAGGGCGGCGAACGCGGGCCCCACGCGGCCGCCCAGGCCGAGCCCGGCCACCAGACACGCCGCGCCGAGGGCCACACCGACGCCGAGTGCGGTACCCGTCGACCGGGCCACCGCCCCGCGCCAGGGCGCTTCCGGAACGCCGCTGAAGCGCACCACGAGCGGATCGGTGGCCAGCCCGCGGGAGACGTTGAGCACCACGCCGTACGTCACCCAGGCGAGGCTGAACACGCCGAACGCGGTCACCCCCAGCGAGCGGGCCACGTAGATGCCCACCACGAAGTTGCTCACGCTGGAGGCCGCCTGGTCGGCCAGTCCCCAGGACAGCCGACCGACGAGGGCCCGCCTGGCGGATCCGGCCGATGCCGTCGCCTTCTCCCCCTCGATGGTCATCGGTGTCATTCCTTGATCAGCCCGGCGGCGTGCAGGGCGCCGGCCGCGCCGGCGACGGTGTCGAACGGCAGCCCGGACCGCTCGGCGACGTCCAGCAGACTGTGCTCGCCGTCGGAGAGGCTGAGCACCCAGAGCATGGCCATCTGGGCCTGCTTCGCGTCGCTGCGGCCGCCGAGCGAGTCGTACAACCCGCGCCGGCCCAGCTGTGGCTCGCCGTAGGGGCTGAGGTTGACGTACTGCCGGTTGCGGTCAAGGACGGCGAATGCCTCGCGGCAGACGGCGAGAGTGTCCGCCATCGCCTCCGGGGAGACGAAGTCCAGGTTGTCCGCCGAGGTGTGGTACTCGGGGTACCCGGCGTACGGGGTCCGGCTGAGCGAGCCCACGCCGAGATCGAACCCGGGCGAGCAGAACTGCCGCTCGTCGTAGCCGTACGGAGTGAACTCGGCGACGCGGTGCGGGCGTTCGGAGGCGGCAAGCACGTGCCGCATCACCCGGTCGATCTCCGCGTCGCCGCGCCTGCTCTGCTTGTACGTCAGCCGGCCCGGGTCGCCGGCGCAGGCCAGCACAAGGCCGTGCTTGACCCTTCCCCGAGCTCTCGGCTCCGCTCGAGCAGGGGATACCCCATTCACCCGCTCCGCGTTGCGGGCCAGCCAAGTGATCGCCCCGATGGTGCCGGGCGCGTAGATGAACCGGTAGGTGTAGTACGGCGTTTCCTGCGCCAGCGCCCGGGCCAGGAACGTCGCCACCGCGATGCCGGCCAGGTTGTCGTTGGCCAGCGACGGGTGGCAGACGTGGCAGGAGACGATCACCTCGTCGGTGACCTGCCCGGGGACCACGTGCTCGGCGTAGGTGAGGTGGCCGTCCGCGAGCGTGGAGTCGATGCGCACCTCGTACTCGCCGTCCGGCAGCGCGTCCACGGTCTCCTGGGCCAGGCAGAACCCCCATTCCGGCTTGTAGTAGCTCGTGCGGTAGGGCACCCAGGTCGGGTGGTCCGGCAGGGTGTGCAGGTGTTCCCGCAGCTCGGCCAGCGGCATGGTCCCCGACACCGGCACGCTGTAGCCGAGCACGTGCAGGCTGGAGGCGGCGAAGTCGACGACCCGGTTGCCGGCGGTGTCGGCGATGTACGCGTCCCGGATGTTCCACTCCTGCGGCACCGTCCAGTCGAGCACTTGCGTCCCGGTCGGCACCTCGTGCACCTGCAGCGGGACGTACTCGCCGACGATCTCCAGGGTGGCGCGCACACCGTCGCCGGTGATGCTCCGGCACAGCGGGTACAGCCGCTCCACCAGCGCGTGCATCTGTTCGCCGGCCGCGGTCATCGGCGCCACCGCAGGGTGTCGTCGACGGTGCCGGCGTCGGACGCCGCGCGCAGCACGGCCAGCCGGGTGAAGCGTCGCTCGAAGTCCTCCCGGGTCAGCCCGTATTTCCGGTAGTTGTCGGCGAGTTCGAGCGCGCCCTGCTTCACGGTCCACTCGCAGTCGAAGCCGGGCACCGCGGCGCGGAACCGGGTGAAGTCCACCCGGTACGATCGCGGATCGGCACCGGTCTCCCCGGTGATCACCACCTTCGAGCCGGATACCGCCTCTGCGACCTGCTCGGCGATCTCGGCGACCGTGACGTTGTTGATCTCGCTGCCGATGTTGAACGCCCGGTCGTGCACCGCTTCGCGCGGCGCGGTCAGCGCTGCTGTGAAGGCCCGTGCGATGTCGGCGGCGTGCACCAGCGGACGCCAGGGCGTGCCGTCGGACATCACCAGCACCTCGCCGGACAGGAGCGCGTGGCCCACCAGGTTGTTCAGCACGATGTCGGCGCGCAGCCGGGGCGAGAAGCCGAAGGCGGTGGCGTTGCGCATGAACACCGGGCTGAAGTCGCCGTCGCAGAGCGCGTGCAGGTCGTCCTCCACCCGCACCTTGGACTCCGCGTACGGCGTCACCGGGCGCAGCGGGGCGTCCTCGGCCACCAGGTCGTCGCCGCCGGCGGCGCCGTAGACCGAGCAGGTCGACGCGTACAGGAAGCGCCGCACTCCGGCGTCGCGGGCCAGCCGGGCCAGCCGTACGGACGCGTGGTGGTTGATGTCGTAGGTGAGCTCCGGCGCCAGCGACCCCAGCGGGTCGTTGGACAGGGCGGCCAGGTGGATCACGGCGTCCACCCCGGCCACGTGTTCGACCGTGACGTCGCGCAGGTCCGCCCGCGGCCCCGGCGGGTCCGCGGGCGGCGGGCCCAGCACGCAGTCGGCGAACAGGCCGGCGTCAAGACCGACGACTTCGTGCCCGGCGGCCGTGAGGACCGGGGCCATCACGGTGCCCAGGTAGCCCTGGTGTCCGGTCAGCAATACGCGCAAGGTTCAGTCCCCCAGGTCGAGAGTGAGTTTGGTGACGGCGAACGCCTCGGCGTAGCGCGCGTGGCTTTCGATACCGCGGATCCGGGCCAGCCCGAGGAAGGCTTCCCGGTCGTACCAGGGCCGGTGCTGCTGCGAGGGGTAGTGCTCCTGCAGCAGCCGCACCTTTTGTTCGGCGATCTCCGGCGACAGCGGCTGGTACGCCGCCGGACGGCCGAGATCGCCGTCCCACTTGACGATCTCGTAGCCGAGCACGAGGTGGTCGCGGAACGCGGTGGTCATCAGCTTCGCCAGACCGCGGTGATCCTGGTGCGCGTCATCGGTGCGCGGGGCAAGCACGAGATCCGGCTCTGTCCCCGCGCGCAGATCCTCGACCGCGGCCTTGGCCTCGTCCCAGCGCGCGGGCAGCCGGCCGTCCGGCAGCTTGTGCACGGTCAGCCGCAGGTCGGCGCCCGGGCAGAAGGCGGCGAGCGCGGCCTGCTCCTCCTGCTCCCGCTCGCTGCCACCGCCGGAGAGCACCAGCGCGTCGACGCGGATACCCGGCCGCGCGAGGCACAGCGTCAGCAGCGTACCGCCGGCGCCGATGGCGATGTCGTCGCAGTGCGCGCCCACCGCGACGATCCGGTCCAGGCGCCCGGCCCCGAGCCGGATCACGCCCTCGCTCCGGCACCGTGCCTGCTGCCGGTCGCGCTCGCCCCCGCGCCGTCCCGTTCCCACACGGTCCACGGGCGGTCGCCTTGGGCGTAGGCAGCGTCGAGCGCGGCCCGCTCCTTCACGGTGTCGGTCGGCTTCCAGAAGCCGCGGTGCTGGTGCGCCACCAGCCGTCCGTGCTTGGCCAGTTGGGCGCAACCGTCAGCGACCAGGTCCCCGTTCTCCGGGATGTGGTCGAAGACCTCCTGGCGGAGCACGAAGTAGCCGCCGTTCTCCCACAGCGGCATGTCACTCACCGCGGTAATGCCTCCCACCAGGCCGTCCTCGCCCAGGTCCACGCAATGGAACGAGGACTGCGGCGGCACCACCATCATCGACGCACCGGCGTCGCGCCGGGCGAACCGGTCGATCATCTCCGGCAACGGGGCATCGGTGAGCACGTCGGCGTAGTTGGCGAGGAACATCTCGTCGCCGGCCAGGTGGTGCCGCACCCGGCGCAGCCGCTCCCCGATCGGTGACTCGATGCCGGTCTGCGCGAACGTGATCGTCCAGTCGGCGATGTCGGTGGACAGCAGCTCGGTCCGCCCGCCCCGCAGCACGAAGTCGTTGGACGTCGTCTCCTCGTAGTTGAGGAAGAAGTTCTTGATGTGGTGAGCCCCGTACCCGAGACACAGGATGAACTCCGTGTGCCCGAAGTGTGCGTAGTAGCGCATGACGTGCCAGATCAGCGGCCGCGGGCCGACCATCGCCATCGGCTTGGGCGTGTCGTCGGAGGCTCCGTTGCGCATACGCAGCCCGTAACCGCCGCAGAACAGAACGACCTTCATGGCTTGACCTCGACAATGCTCAGTTCCGGGATGGGAAAGACCAGCCGGCCGCCCCACTCGTGCACGAAGGACAGCTGCTCGACCAGCTCGGCCCGCAGGTTCCACGGGAGGACGAGGACGTAGTCGGGTTTGTCGGTGCTGATCTGCTCGGGCGGCAGGATCGGGATGCGGGTGCCCGGGGTGAACCTGCCGTGCTTGTAGGGGTTGCGGTCGACCGTGTACGGGAGCAGGTCGGGCCGGATGCCGCAGTGGTTGAGCAGGGTGTTGCCCTTGCCCGGGGCGCCGTAGCCGACGACCGTCTCGCCGCGCTCGGCCGCCTCGATGAGGAACCGCAGCAGGTCCCGGCGCACCTTGGCCACCCGAGCGGAGAACGCGGTGTACCCGGACAGCTCCTGCAGCCCGGCGGCCTTCTCCCGGTCCAGCACGTCGGCCACCCTTCCCCAAGCTCTCGGCTCCGCTCGAGCAGGGGATACCCCATTGGTCGGCTCGCCGGCCACCTCGGCCGGCCGGGCCCACAGCCGGATGGATCCGCCGTGCGTGGGCAGCAACTCGACGTCCACGAGCGCGAGTCCGCCGCTCGCCAGCGCCCGGATCGCGGACGCGACCGTGTAGTACTGGAAGTGCTCGTGGTAGATCGTGTCGTACTGGTTCTCCTCGATCAGGGTCAGCAGGTGCTGCACCTCGATGGAGACCCAGCCGTCGTCGGCGACCAGGGCGCGCAGCCCCCGGGTGAACCCGACCACGTCGGGGATGTGCGCGTACACGTTGTTGGCCACGACCAGGTCCGCCGGGCCGTGCTCGGCGCGGACGTTGGCGCCGGTTTCCGGGTCCAGGAACTCCGTGAGCGTGGGCACACCCGCGTCCCGCGCCGCGGCGCCGACGTTCACCGAGGGATCGATGCCGAGGCAGCGGATCCCGCGGTCCACCACATGCCTCAACAGGTACCCGTCGTTGCTCGCGACCTCGACCACGAAGGCGTCGGGGCCGAGACCCAGCCGCTGTACGGCGTCGGCGACGAACGTGCGCGCGTGCTCCACCCAGGAGGTCGAGTAGGAGGAGAAGTAGGCATACTGCGTGAACGTCTCCTCCGGCGTGATCAGCGGAGGGATCTGCGCGAGCCAGCAGTCGGTGCAGACCCGCAGATGCAGCGGGTACGTCGGCTCCGGCAGGTCCAGTTGGTCCGCGGCGAGAAAGCTTTCACACGGCGGGGTCGTCCCCAGATCGACGACGCTCCCCATCGCCGCCGAGCTGCAGAGTCGGCATCGTGTCATTTACTGCCCCCATCTCTGCTCGCGCGGGTGTTCCGCCGCGAGCCATCGTTTCCGTTCCCTGCCGGCGGCGCGCTGCCCCCGCCGCCGGACCGACCCGCGATCGCAATGCGGTATCCCTCCACCAGGCGCTCCAGCCCGACGGCCGGGCTGAAGTGCTGCTCGTAACGGCGCCGGGTCGCCTGGCCCATCTCCCGGTTGCGGGCCGTCTCGGCCGTGATCCGGCGTATGCAGGACGCGAGCGAGGCAACCTCGCCCGGCCGGTGCAGCAGCCCGGTCACCCCGTCCTCGACGAGTTCGATGAAGGCGCCGTGACCGGCGGCGACGGTCGGGACCCCTGCCGCCATCGCCTCCACGACCACCAGGCCGAACGCCTCCAGCCACGTGGAGGGAGCCACCACGGCGATCGACCGCGCGATGGCCTGCCGGCACTCCGCCTGGTCGTACAGGCCGACGTACCGCACGTCGTCCCGGCCCGCCGCCCAGGCGGTCACCTCTCGCTCCAGCGGTCCCGTGCCGGCGATCACGAGCGGCACGCCCACCCCGCCGTCCGCGGCGATCTCGTCCCACGCGGCCATGAGCAGCCGCACGCCCTTGGCCTCCGCGAGCCGGCCGAGATAGAGCAGATGCTCGCCATCGCCATCTCGGCGGGCGCCCGGTTCGGGCACGAAGTTGTGCTTCACGGCCAGCCGCTCGGCCGGCATGCCGGCCCGCGCCAGGACGTCGCGCTGCGCCGCGGAGATGCAGAAGAACCGCTCCACGCCGGACCACCACCGCCGTCGGTTGACCGACAGGCTGACCGCGAGCGGCACCGTAGCCAGCCGGGAGCTCCGGTAGCAGCCGTGCTGGACGGCGGGCAGCGGAGCGGACCCGACGCACTCGGTGCACGGCCGGCCGTCCCGCTGCAGCGTGCCGGGCGGGCAGACCTGGGTGTAGTTGTGCAGCGTGGCGACGGCGGGCACGCCGGCGTCGGCGCAGGCGGCCAGCACCGCCGGCGACAGGAGTGGGAAGACGTTGTGGACGTGCACCACGTCCGGCCGCTCGGTGCGAAGCCGGGCGGCGAGCTCCGCGCGGACCGCCGGGTTCCACGGCACCAGCAGCGGTACCGCGACCTTGCCCAGCAGGGATCGGGCAGCGATGTCGTCGCTGCGCCGCTCGAACACTTCGACCCGGTGGCCGGCCCCGCGCAGCAGTGCCACCTCCTGGTCGACGACCTTGTTCTCCCCGCTCGGCTGCGCCGAGGCGTAGCGGTTGTGCACCACGAGGACGTGCATGCTCAGGTCACCTCCGATCTCTGGGCCCATCGCGGGACGCGTCGTCGAGGGACTTCGGGCGTCGAGAGGGGAGTGGCCGCGGCAGGTGCCGCCAGCAGTGAAGCGGCCACCGCCAGATGCAGCAGATACGGCGAGGCGTCGCCCAGCCCGGTCTCGGTGTACGACGCGATCGCGCAGTAGCTGATCAGAAAGATCGCGCAGGCTCTCGACAGCGTCGGTGGCCGCAGCAACGCGACGCCGCCCAACACGATGATGATCGCCGCCACCAAGGCGAC
Source organism: Streptomyces sp. NPDC051020 (assembly GCF_040683105.1). NCBI lineage: Bacteria > Bacillati > Actinomycetota > Actinomycetes > Kitasatosporales > Streptomycetaceae > Streptomyces > Streptomyces sp. NPDC051020. The sequence goes on from NZ_JBFBCG010000057.1 coordinate 19,847, forward strand.
GCCGGTCATACCCTGCTCGTTGTAAACGGCCAGCCAGCTGTTGTCGATCGGCAGCCCGCCGAACGACTTGTCGCCCAGGCCCATGCCGAACACCTGCTCCGAGGTCGTCCGGGGCGCTGCCAGCAGGGCGTCCCAGACCTTGGCCCGACCGGTGAGGCTGGTGAAGTACTCCTGGCTCTGTCCGCGCAGGAACCACGCCTGCAGCGCGGAGGCGAACCCCACCGCGGCCACGGCGGCGTAGAGCACCGCCCAGGCGAAGAACCGGCGGGCGGCGGCGCTGGTCAGGATGAGCGAGCCGATCGCCAACGCCAGCCCGATGAGCAGGCCGAGCGTAGCCGTCCGGGTATGGGTCAGCGCGAGCAGGACGAGTGACGGCACGATGACCACCGCCGCGCCGGCCTTGTCGGTCCGGCGGCCCAGAACGAGCAGCACGGTAAGCCCGATGATCACCGCGGCGTACTGTCCGATCTGCGGCGGGGTGAGCGGCCACAACGCGCCGACCAGCCGCCCGCCGTAAGTCTCGGGCATGGCCGCGCCCGGTGAGATGACCAGGCCGGCGGCCACCGACCCGAGCACCGCGAAGTACATCCGGATGTGGTGCCGGACGAACGTCAGGCCGCCGTCCCACCAGCGGCTGAGCAGCCACAGCGTGCCGACGAAGAGAGCCAGCCGGGCGCAGCGGAACAGCGCGCCGAACCCGGACTCCAGGTGGGCGCTGGAGATCACGCTCAGCACCAGCAGCAGGGTGAGCAGGAACACGAAGGCGCTCGCTTGGATGCGCAGCCGGAGATTGACTGCGAGCGCCAGCGAGAACGCGGCGACCAGCGAGCCCATGGTGACCATCTGGATGAGGGAGCGGGGCAGCGGAATGATGGTCTTCGCCCCGGCGGAGCCGAGCGTGTTGAGGATCAGCAGTCCCCAGACGGTCCCGATGATCTTCGGTGTGTGGTCGGTGTGCATCTCAACCACCGTCCTGGGTGCGGAAGGTGCTGCCCGCGTCCTGCTGGTACGGCGTGCCCTGCCACTGCCCGGAGTTGAGGATCCGGCTCGGGTCGTGGGCGACGAATTTCCATGGTCCGAGGTAGGCGTTGTCATGCCAGCGGTTCTGCTGCTTGCTGGTGATCGCCTCGGCCACCCGCTCGCCCTGGTACGGCGACCAGTCCGGGTAGGTGCCGTAGTTGGCCAGCACCGCTATGCGGTCGCACTTGACCGTGCAGTCGACGACGGACTTGTCCAGCAGGAAGCGGTTGTTGTGGATGTCCACCCGCTGGGTCTTCCACCGGCAGTCGGCGTAGAGCGGTTCGGTGGCGATCGCCGGCTGGGCGCAGCGGTCCATGTCCTTGACCAGCAACGTGCAGTCACCGGAGGAGGTGTTGGCCGGGCTGTTGCAGAACCGGTCGGCGTTCTCCCACAGGGTGATCCCGGACCAGTTGTTCTCCAGCAGGTTCCGGTAGACCTCGATCCTGTCCGTACGGGCCCGGACCCGTGGTTCGCCGCCCGATTCGGACAAGTAGAGGGTCGCGAAGGGGAAGTTGTCCCCGCGGTCCGCGTACTTGCGGCCCTCGACCCAGTTGTTCCGCCGGATCGTGTTCTTCCGGATGACCGCGTTGTAGCTGGTCTCGTAGATCAGCGCGGCTCCGTCGTTGGCCTCGAGCACATTGTCCTCGATGAGGAAGTCGTTGTTGTTGGTGTCCGCCCACAACCCGGTTCCGCGGTTGTCGTGCACCCAGTTGCCGCGTACGTCGGCGCCGTCGACGGCCCAGAACTTGACGCCTCCGGTGCAGCCGCAGCCCGGCCGCTTCCGCTCCCAGTCGTCCGTGTTGTTGCCCACGATCTCGTTGCCCTCGACCACCAGGCCGCTGATACGGCCGTTGCCCTTGTACGCGTTCACGCCGTACTGACCGTTGTCGCGCAGGCAGCTGGCGCGGACCCGCTGGCGGGCCCCGGCCATCAGCCCGGCGCCCGAGTTGTTCTGGATCGTCGCGTGCTCGATCACCCACCCGTCGGCCGAGTCATGGTTGACCACGCCCTCGTCGCGCGGCGCGACGAAACGTTGCACGGTCAGGTAGCGGATGGTGACGTTGCGGGCGGTACCGCCGAACGCGTACTGGTTCTTCTTCCGGCCGTCGAGCACCGCGCCCGGCGCACCGAGGTAGCGGTTCCCCTCCTTGGGGATGACCTGGGCGTAGCGGTCCGCCTCGAGCCGGTGCTTGCCCGGCCGAAGCCAGAACGTGGTGTTCGGCGGGCTGCTCTTCGTCTTCGCGGCCAGGTCACCGGCCACCGAGGGGTCGACCGTCACCGCGCCCGCCGGCGCCTTCGCCGGCCCGGACGCGGGGTTGGCGCACACCCGGGCCACGGACGTGGATGGCGCAGCGGCCGGCTTTGCCCGGGCGCCCGGCGTGCTCTCACAGCCGGGCGCCGCCAGCAGGGCCAGCGCCAGCGGTACCGCCGCCAATGCCCAGTGGTGCCTCTTGATCCCCATGCGCCCCCCTAGCCGCGGAACCTGAGTACGGTGGTGAACCCCTCCGCGCCGTCGGCGACGCCGGTGCCGACCAGCGTGGTGGCGGGTTCCTTGCGCCCGAAGCCGGCGGAGTACCAGCCCAGCGGCGGGTCACTCTCGCCGCGATGCGCCCGCCAGCACAGCTGCCCGGGCAGGTCGAGCGCCGCGGAGCGGTCCTCGCCGTCCCGGGTCCAGGTGAGTACTGCCCGGTTCCCCACGAGGTCCGCGGCGATCGCCGGGCCGAGGTGGAACGCCAGGTGCACGGCCCGGCGCGGGCCGCGCACCTCGTCAACCACCCTCAGCTCCTGGCTCGCGGCCGTCAGATCCACCCGGCGGCGGTGCACGGAGCGCTGGTAACCGTCGTGCTCGGCGCACCATCGGGCCGTCCCCCCATCGGAGGCGCCGGATGTGTCCGCGACCAGGACGTTGCTGCGGGCATGCCGGGTCCACAGGAACGGGCCGCCGGAGACGGACTGGTCACCGCCATCCAGTTGCAGGGTGTTGTGGCCGAGGGTCGACCGGAAGTACTGCCGCCACTCGGGCTGCCCGTGGTAGCAGAACGTCCCCGGGTCGGCGAGCACGTCGACCCCGTCGTGCCGGACCTCCACGGACAGCGCGTCCGCGTGAGCATGCGCGGCGATGGACAGGAATCCGTGCGGACCACCGTCGCAGCGGCACCAGATCTCCGCCGGACCACGCAGGATGGTCATGCCCGCGTCGGCGAAATGGGCCGGTCGGCTTGCCGGGCGGGACACGGCCGGTGCGGTGGGCCGGATGAGCGCGGCCAGCAGCGGGGTGCGCACATCGGTGCCGGTCACCGCCGGCCACCAGTCGAGCCGACCGAACACCGCGTCCCCGGTAGCCAGCAGCGAGGCCCAGCGGTCGGTGCCCGCGCCGTCCACGACCAGCCCGTGCCCGTCGTCCGCGTCCCCCTGGCGCGGCGGCCGTAGCCGACTGTCCACGATGGCCGCGAGCGCGTCGGTCATCCGCAGCAGCACCAGCCGGATCGACGCGGGGACCGGCCGGCCTGCGGCATCCGCCTCGGCCACCGCGGCCAGGCCGAGCTCCAGCACCAGTCCGTGATACTCGGTGGCCAGCTCGCGGTTGAGGCCGGAGTGGAAGGTGTTGCTGCGAAGCTGCCGCTCCAGCGACCGCAGCGCGTCGGCCCGCCAGCGCGCCGAGGAGGGGAACCACCCGAACGCGCAGGCTGCGGCGAACTGCCCGGCGGTCTCGGCGATGACGTGGTTGTTCGCCGAGGACCCGCGGCTGGGGAAGGCGGCCAGCCAGCGCTGGTGGTGCCAGATCTGGTTCACCGCCACCGGGTTGTCCTCGAACAGAGCGGGCGCGCCCGGCCAGCCGTCGAGCAGCCGGCGGATCCACACCCAGGACAGCAGCCGGATGCCCAGCTCGATGCCGCTGGTCCAGTGCACCCCGCGCAGCGGCGGGTTGGCCGTCCACCACGACCGCAGGTGCGCGGCCACTCGCTCGGCGTACCGCTCGTCCCCGGCGATCGCGTAGGCGGCGGCGAGCACGGTGAGGTACTGGTGCCGGGACGGCTCCCAGATCTGCTTGATGTCCCCGACCTGCTCCTCGCTGCGGTACGGCACGTCGAAGGCGTAGCCCTCCGGCGCCCGGCGTCCCGTCTTCGGGTCGTACCACCAGTCCGGGTCGGCCAGGTCGTCCCGCTCGACGCCGAAGAACTCGGCGTGCCCGGCCATCAGCCGGTCCGCCTCGGCGACGAGACGCTTCGCCGCGTCGGGTGCCACCGCGTCGACCGCCCCCGCGGGCAGCGACGCGGTGAACCGGGCGCCGGTCACGTCCGGGCAGTCCGGCGGCGCCGACCGCCACCGCCGTCTGCGCACCGTGTCGCCCACCCGGCCGCCGACCTCCCGCGGTCTCATCCGGGAAAGGCGCCGCAGGTACCAGCCTGCGCTCATGGTCATCGAGCGCTCGCCAACGTCACCGGCGCGCCGCCGGCCAGGCCGGTCTGCACGGCGAGGGTGGCCGCTGTGGTGGCGGCCAGCGACTCCAGCGGCACCGGCATCGGCCCGCCGGTCCGCACGGCCTTGATGAACGCGGCCAGTTCGGCGGACTGGCCCTTGTCCCGGGCCTTGGGCAGCCGCGAACTGACCCACCGCTTGCGGCCGTACACCGAGGCACGGACGAAGTCGTCGAGCCGCAGCACCTTGCCGTCCGCGACGAGGTCCAGCGTCTCCTTGGGGAAGCCGGCCGCGCCGGTGGTGACGTAGCTGATGGTGGCGGCGGACCCGTCCGGGTAGCGCAGCACGACCTGCAGGTCCTCGTTGCCGGACGTGGCGACCGCGTACACCGAGACCGGGTCGGCCTCGAGCAGCCAGCTCGCCGTGTCGATGAAGTGTCCGCCCTCGCCGGCGAAGCGCGAGCCCTCGGTGCCCTGTTGGAGGTACCAGCTGCCGTGCTGCAGCCGGCCCGCGTTGACCAGGTAGCGGAGGCTCGCCGGACCGGTCCGGGCGCCGAACCGCTTCCTGGCCTCCTGCAACAGCGGCGCGAACCGGCGGTTGAAGCCGACCTGCAGGCGGTCGTTGCCGGACTCCTCCACCGCCGCGAGCACGCCTGCCAGCTCGTCCTCGGTGAGGGCCAGGGGCTTCTCCACGAACACTGTCTTGCCGGCAAGGAGCGCCCTGCGGGTCAGTTCGGCGTGCGAGCTGTGCCGGGTGACGACGAACACCGCGTCGATGGACTTGTCACCGAGCACGGCGTCGAGGTCGGTGGTCGCCTCGGCGAAGCCGAACTTCCGCTTCGCGTTGGCCGCGGACAGCGCCGTCGTGGTGACGACCGTGGACAACTCGACGCCGTCGCGCTGTGCCAGATGCGGCAGCAGCATCGACGTGGCGTAGTTGCCCGCGCCGACGAACGCCAGCCGCACCGGCACCTTGGCAGACCGGGCCGGGGTGGACGCTCCGCCGCTGCGTCGCGCCGCGGGCACGGCCACCGCCGGGGCCTCCGGTTCCCCCGCGTGTTCGGGGTACCGGAACAGCACAGCGATGGCCTTCAGGCCGCCGTCCTTCAGGCGCTGGTACGTCTCGACGGCGTCATCGAAGTCGGCGATGTGGGAGACCAACGGCTCCACGTCGACGCTGCCGCGGGCGACGAGATTGAGGAAACATGCCAGGTTGCGGCGCTCGGTCCAGCGCACGTAGCCGATCGGGTAGTCCCGCCCCTCGAGCTCGTACTCCGGGTCGTAGCGCCCGGGGCCGTAACTGCGGGAGAACCGGACGTCGAGCTCCTTCTCGTAGTACGCGTTCCACGGCAGGTCCAGACGGCACTTGCCGATGTCGACGACCCGGCCGCGGTCCCGGCAGAGCCGCGCGGCCAGCTCGACGGGCTGGTTGCTGCCGCCGCCGGCGGCCAGGTACACCTGGTCCACGCCATGACCGCCGGTGAGTTCGGCGACGACGGCTTCCACGGCCGCGGACGCGGGATCGCCGCAGGCCGCAGCACCCAGGCGCTCGGCGAGCTCGCAGCGCACCGGGTCGGGGTCGACCCCGACGACGCGGACCCCTGAGGCCGCAAGGAGCTGCACCACCAGCTGCCCGATCAGCCCGAGGCCGATGACCAGCGCCACGTCGCCGAGTTGCGGCTCGCCGCGGCGGACGCCCTGCATCGCGATCGACCCGACGGTGCCGAAGGCCGCGTGCCGCGGCGCGAGGCCGTCCGGCACCCGGGCGTAGAGGTTCTTCGGCACCCAGTTCAGCTCGGCATGCAACGCGTGCTCATTGCCGGCGCAGGCCACGAGGTCGCCGACCGCCACGTCGCTGATCCCGGTGCCGACCTGCTCGACCACCCCGCACAGCGAGTAGCCCAGCGGCGTGTAGGAGTCCAGCTTGCCCATCACCTTGCGGTAAGTGGCGGGCACCCCGTTGGTGGCCACGCTCTGCATGACCTTGGCCATCTGGTCCGGCCGGGAGCGGGCCTTGCCCAGCATCGACATGCCGGCCTCGGACACCTTCATGAGCTCGGTCCCGGTGGAAATCAGCGAGTAGGCGCTGCGGACCAGCACACCGCCCGGCTTGCACCCCGGCACCGGCACGTCGAGCACCGCCAGCTCGCCGCTCTTGTAGTTCTGCACAACCTGTTTCACCCGAGCTCCTCTTGTTTCTATGCCGTCAAGCCGTCTGGCTCTGGCCGGAGCCAGAGGTCGCGCCGCGATACCAGTGCTCCAGGGTCAGCACGTGCCACAGATGCTTGGAGAAGTCCCGCTGCCCGGCGGCGTCCTCGGCGACCATGCGCGCCAGCGCGTCGCGGCGCAGGAACCCGGAATTGACGAGCACGCCGTCGTGTACCACCTCGCGCACCAGCGGTGCCAGATCCCGGCTCATCCAGGCGCGCAGCGGGGCGCTGAACAGGCCCTTGGGCCGGTACACGATCTCCCTGGGCAGGATCGAGGTGGCCGCCTCCTTGAGGACGGCCTTGCCCTGTCGTCCGACGATCTTGCGATCGCCGGGTACGGCGAACGCCGCCTTGACCACCTCGACGTCCACGTACGGCACGCGTACCTCGGTCGACGCGGCCATGCTCGACCGGTCGGTGTACGTGAGGTTCAGGCCCGGCAGGAACATCCGGGCGTCGCCCAGGCACATGCGGTTGACGAAGTCGTCGAGGTCGTTGTCCTGGTAGACGTCCGCGTGCTCGGTCAGCACGTCCTCGACCGTCCCGGCCAGGTCCGGATCGAGAAGGGCGAGCAGCTCGTCCTGGTCGTACATGGTGTAGCTGCGCCGGAACGCAGTCTCCTCCGGCAGATCGGCGAAGGAGAGGAACCGCTTCGCGAAGCGCACCGACCGGTACCCGCGGCGGGACGTGGCGACCGGCAGCCGGTCCACGGCCCTGGACAGGCCGCGACGCAAGGGCCACGGGACGCGCTGATAGCGCAGCGCGAGCAGGTTGGCCAGGTGCTTGCGGTACCCCGCGAACAGCTCGTCGGCGCCCATCCCCGAGAGCATCACCTTGACCCCGGCCTCCCGAGCGGCCGAGCAGATCAGGAAGGTGTTGATCGCGGCGGGATCGCCGATCGGCTCGTCCAGGTGGTACGTCATCTGTGGCAGCAGGTCGAGCACGTTCGGGGCGATCTCGATCTCGTGCAGGTCGACGCCGAACTGCTCGGCCACCTTCCTGGCATAGCGCAGGTCGTCCGGCATCGCCTCGAACTTGGCGTCCTCGGCGCGGAACCCGATCGTGTAGGCGGAGATCTCGGGTCGGTGGCGGGCCGCCAGCGCGGTCAGCCAGCTGGAGTCGAGGCCGCCGGAGAGGAAGGTCGCCACCGGTACGTCGGAGAGCAGGTGCTGCCGAGTTGACTCCTCGACGATGGCGGCGAGGTCCAGCCGCTCGCCGCTCCGGGCCCGCTCCCGGCCCTCGGCGGCGACGTCCTTCAGGTGCCAGTACCGGCCGCGCTCCACCCGGCCGTCGCGCCGGCACCTCAGCCAGCTCCCCGGCGGCAGCTTCTCCGCTTCGCGGTACGCGCACCGTGAGTCCGGCACCCAGTAGTACAGCAGTGAGGCCACCAGCGCCGCGTGGTCCACGTCCAGCGACCTGCCGGTCGCGGCGGCGAGCGCCTTGAGCTCGGAGGCGAACACCAGCCCCTCGCCGCGACGGAGCAGGAACAGCGGCTTGATGCCGAGCTGGTCGCGGGCGAGCACCAGATCACCGGTTCGCTCGTCGAAGATCCCGAACGCGAACATGCCGCGCAGCCGGGGCAGGCAGTCCGTACCCCAGCGCCGCCAGGCCTCGAGGAGCACCTCGGTGTCGGACGTACCGCGGAAGCGCACCCCGGCGGCTGCCAGCTCGGCACGCAGCTCGGGCGCGTTGTACAGCTCGCCGTTGTACGTCAGGGCGAGGCCGTCCGCGACCATCGGCTGGGCGCCGGTCTCGGACAGGTCGATGATGGCCAGTCGGCGGTGCCCGAGGTACACTTCGCCGTCACCGACGGCGTGGCTGTACCGGCCCGCCCCGTCCGGACCGCGGTGGGCGAGGATGTCGGTGAGCCGATCGGTCACTTCCTTCCCGTCCGGCCATCGGTAAGTGCCTGCGATGCCACACATGTGCTAGCGCGCCTCCTGGTCGCTGTCGCGGACTCCTGCGGCCCACATCGGCTGCCGCTCCGTCCGCCGCCGTCGCCCGGTCCCGTTCTGCCGGGCCTGCCACTCACTCCGGGCGCGCAGCGCGGTGTCCAGCCCGTCCCACAGCGTGCCGTCGGTCCGGTCCCGCGGATCGGGGTCGATCAGCACCACACCGATCACCACAATGCGCTGGTCAGCGAGTTGCCGTGCCACGGTGTGCAGCCATGCGGCGCTGCCGTGCCCGGCACGCACGACGAGCACGGTCTGAGTGCCGAGGTACTGGAGGTCGGTCCACGCCGTGCCGGGCGCCACCGAGCCGACGCCGACCCGGCGTTCCTGATGCGGCACGGATGCGGCACGTTCGCCGCTGACCACGGTCGGGTCTCCCGGCTTCAGGCGGCGCTTGGCGAGCTGTGGGCCGGGCAGACCATCGATGATGACCACTGGCCCATCCGCCGCCAGTGTCCTGGCGAGGTCCAGCGCGATCACGCTCGTGCTGCGCGCACAGCCCAGTTCCAGCAGCGACACCGGTTCCGCGGAGCCGCGTACGGTGCGGGCCAGTGACGCGGTGAGCCGTTCGCGTGCCGCCCGGATCCGTCGGCGCTGCCACAGCCTGCCCGACCGGAGGGGCAGCTCCGTGATGACCGAGGCGCCCAGGTTCACCGCGATCTCCCTGCGCAGCACGGGGCGGTCCGCCACCACCGTGCCGACCGCGGCCACCGCGAGCCCGAGGACGAGCCCGAGGACGAGGCCGACCGCGGCGTTGGTGGCAGCGGCCCTGGGCAGGAAGTGCCGCACCGCGCGCGGGGCGTCCACGATCTGTGTGCCGGCGATGAGCTGGGGCGTGCCGATGCGTGCCTCCGCGGCGCGCTGACCGAAATCGGTGATCCGCGAAGTGAGTTCGGCCCGGCGGGCGAAGAGCGACTCCAGGTCGGACGACGCCGTCGGCCCACTCTCCGGCGATCCGTTTCCGATGGCCTTGTTGACCTTGGCGAGATCGTCCCGCATTCGGTCACGCTGGTCGAGCAGGGCCTTGGACTCGGCGTCCGCGGCCGCCCGGATCCGCTTCACATGGTCCGCGACGAACGCATCGGCCAGCGCCTTGGCGCGGGTCACCGCTTCCGCGTCGCTGTCACCTGTCACAGTGATCTGCAGCAGGTTGTTGGTCAAGCCGATGGCCCCGTAGTCCTGCATGAAGTCCTCTGGTTTTTCCGCGGAGTCGAGGGACTTCAGGGCCTTGTCGGCGATCCGCGTGGTTTCCAGCAGCGCGACGTCGGTGCGGATCAGCGTTCCGGGGTCGTTCGGCTGGTCCTCCTGATGCGCGACCAGCACCTTGGTCACCGCGGTCGGCGGCGATGGCAGCAGGACCGCCACCGCGGCGCCGACGAGCAGTCCCAGCAGCGCCATGGAGCACCAGAGGCGGCGCCGCCTCCGCACCGCCACCACCAGCGCCTGCAGGTCCAGCAGCGGAGCGGCGGCAGACGACTGCGAAGATTCACTCGTCGTCACCTTGAACCTCCCGTTGCGTCGCCGCCAACCGCGAGCGCCGGCACGGCGGCATCCCATGAATGGCCGGCGGACCGCGTCGAACTGACCCGGACCGTGCCGGCGAGGACGATGCCGACGATCTCGTGCTCGGCGTCCGCACACGCCTCGGCGATGCCGGCGAGCTCCCCTGTGGTCCAGCTGCCCGCGCTGAGCACGATCAGGACGCCGGACTCGTTGTCGCGGTCCGGGACCATCGGCTGGGACACCGAAACCCCGACCACCCGCAGCATGGGGTATCCCCTGCTCGAAGAGCCTGGGGAAGGGTCGCTCTCGGCCTCGGCGACGAGCTGCCCGGCGGCCCGGCGGGCGATCTCGTCGCCGTCCGGGACGACAACCAGCAGCCGCCGGGGGGCCGGCAGCTGGTCCCGGAGGCGGGCGCACACCCGCCGGTAGCGGATCTGCCTGCTGGCCTCGTCGCCGGACGTCTGCGGGGTCGGTAGGTCCCACCGGATGTCGACGCCCAGCAGCCGGCGGATCCGGGCCCGCGGGCCACGGTCTTCCGGTCGGTGCGCGGGCCGTTCACCGGGTACGTCGACGGTACCCAGCAGCGCCGAGCCCAGCGCCGCGGCGATCTCCGGTTGGGTGCGCAGTCGGCGACTCATCCGTGCGGCGGTGAGATGGCCGATGACCGCGAGCAGGAAGAACAGCAGTGCCCCGGCGACGATGAGCTGAATCCTCGTCGGCGGTGCCTCGCCAGCCGGCCGGGCCGCCGGTCCCATGACGACCATGTTGCCCTTGGTGGCGGTGGAGTCGGCCTGGTCCAGCTTGCCGATGGCCTCCTGGAGCGTGGTGCGCAACTTCTCGAGCTCGGTGCGGCTCTGCACGCTCTCCACGGTCTGCCCCGGATCGGCCGCATCCGCCAGCTCGGTGATGCGTAGGTTGGTCTCCGCCACCTGCTTCCGCAGCGCCTCGGTCCCCAACGCCGCGTCGGAGTTGGTGCTGCCGCCTGCGATCCGCGCGGCGTAGCTGACGAACTGCTGGGCCATCCGGTCGGAGAGCTGCTGCGCGCGCTTGGGGGTGTCGGCCGTGCCCGAGATCTTGATGATGTTCCCGTCAGCGGCCTTGGCGCTCACTCGGTCCCGCAGGTCGGCGCCGCTGACGCCCTGCCAGCCGAGCGTGGCGGCCGCGCGGTCGGCCACCGACGAACTGGTCGCGATGTCCTCCTGGGTCAGCAGCTCGCGCTCTTCCCACTGCCCAGGCAAAAGTACCGATGCCGACGCCGTGTATCGCGGCGGAAACAGCAGCACCGAGGCACCGTAGCCGACGAGCGCGCCCACCACGGTGAGGACGGCGAGAAGCCGCCGGCGCCGGCGGAGGATCCGCCCGATAGTGACCAGGCGGATCGTGTCATCGTTCAACGCCGCGTCCTCCTCCCTGTTCGGACCGTCTTGCCCGCCGACACCGGGGCGTGGTCACGGCAGGCAGCGGCGTAGGCGGCGAGCAGCGACGCTTGCGAGTTCCGCCAGGAGAGCGACCCGCTGATCCGCTCCTGGCCGATCTTGCCCATCAGGGCCCGCTTCTCCGGATCGTCCATCAGCAGCGCGGTGAGCCCGGCGAACGCGGCCTCGTCGTCGGCGGGCGCGTAGACGGCGGCGTCACCGGCCGAGACTCGCGCCTCCCGGAGGTCGAACGAGACGATCGGCCGGCCCATCGCCATGTACTCCAGGACCTTGTTCATGGTCGACACGTCGTTGAGCGGATTGTGCGGGTCGGGGGAGAGACACACGTCCGCAGTGGACAGGTAGCGCACCAGATCGGCATCCGGAATGCGCCCGGTGAACTGCACCTGCTCCGAGAGCCCGAGCCGCCGGGACAGCTCCACCATCGCGTCGAAGGTGTCGCCGGCGCCGACGAACACCGCATGCCAGTCGGTCCGCCCGAGCTCGTCGCGCAGCTTCGCGAGGGCCCGCAAGGCATAGTCGACGCCGTCCTGCGGGCCCATGACGCCGAGGTAACACAGCAGATGAGGCTTGCCGCGCTTCAGCTCCGGCTCGGGCGGTACCGGTTGGAACCGGTCGATATCGGGCGCGCTGCGCACCACGAAAACGTCCTCCGGCCGCCGACCGCCACGGCGCACCGCGACGTCCCGGTAGCTCTCGTTCGTGGCGAGCACGACGTTCGCGGCCCGGTAGGTCAGCCGTTCCAGCGCGCGCACGGCGCGGTAGAGCAGATCCTCGCCGCGGCCGAACCGGGAGAGGTACAGCTCGGGTACCAGGTCGTGCTGGTCGAAGACGAACCGTGCGCCGCGCCGCTTCAGCCACAGTGCCGGCAAGAACAGCAGATCGGGCGGGTTGCAGGCGTGGACCACGTCGACCGGGCCGACCTTCCGGGCCAGCCGGACCGTATGCCACAACGCCGATCCGTACTCCCGCAGGTAGCCGGCCGGCCCTCCGGTGGCCGCGCGCAACGGGTAGCGGTGGATCCGCACCCCGTCGATCTCCGCCTCCGGCTCCGTGTCCCGCTTACTCCCCTGGGGACAAATGACGTGCACCTTCCAGCCCGCGTCGCGCAGTGTCGTGCACTCCTGCCACACCCGCCGGTCGAACGGCACCGACAGGTTCTCCACCAGGATCAGCGCGCGCCGGTCCGCCCGGTCGCCGCTGGTCGTGTTACCAAGCAAGGCCCATGTACCCCGGTTCGGCCCGGCGCGTCTCGGCGTCGGGAAGGTGGATGAGGTCGACAATCGCCGGGCCGTCGGCGCCATGGGGCAGCGCCGACAGCACGGCCGGATCCCTGGTCCCGACGAGGCACACCTCGGCGTGCTCAAGCACCTCGTCGACGGAATCCGCGAGCAGCTGCGCGAGGTGCGGCAGCCGGGTCTCGATGTACTCGCGGTTCGCGCCGAGCAGCCGGGACAGGCTCACGTTGGCGTCGTAGATCCGCAGGTCGTACCCCTTGCCGATGAGCCGCTCCGCCAGCTCGACGAGCGGGCTCTCACGGAGGTCGTCAGTGCCGGGCTTGAAGGACAACCCGAACAGGCCCGCCCGGCGCTTGCCGGTGCGCTCGACCAGCTCCACCGCGCGCTGCAGATGCACGGAGTTGGAGGTCAGCACGTGGGAGAGGATGGGCACCGAGACGTCGGCCCGCTGCGCCGCGTGGACCAGGCTGCGGAGGTCCTTGGGCAGGCAGGAGCCACCGAAGGCGAAGCCGGGCCGTAGGTAGGCGGGGCTGATGTTCAGCTTGCGGTCGGCCAGGAACACGTCCATCACCTGGTGCGAGTCCACCCCGAGCGCCTGGCACACCGCGCCCAGCTCGTTCGCGAAGCCGATCTTGAGGCCGTGGAACGCGTTGTCCGCGTATTTGATCGCCTCAGCCGTCGGGACCGGTACTCGGAACACCTCGCCGGGCAGGCCGTCGTACAGCGCCAACACCGCATCGCCGCTTGCCGGGTCGAGCTCGCCGATGACGGTCTTGGGCGGGTCGAAGAAGTCCCGCACGCTCGTGCCCTCGCGCAGGAACTCCGGGTTGACCGCGACCCCGATGTCCACCCCGGCCGTGCCGCCGACGTACTTCTCCAGGATCGGTACCAGCAGGTTCAGGCAGGTGCCCGGGAGCATGGTGCTGCGGAACACGACGGTGTGCCACCCACCCCGCTCGGCCAGCGCGGCGCCGATCTGCTCGGTGACCCGCTCCAAGTACGTGGTGCACAGGCTCCCGTTGGACTCCGACGGCGTGCCCACGCAGACCAGCGACACCCCGCTGCCCATGATCGCCTCGCGGACGTCGCCGGTAGCGCGCAACGCTCCGGTCCGCACGACCTCGGCGATGAGCTCGCCGATCCGCTCCTCGACCACCGGGGCCTTGCCGTCGTTGACCAGGTCGACCTTCACCTGGTTCACGTCCACCCCGATGACCTCGTGACCCATGCTGGCCAGGCACGCGGCCGACACGCAGCCCACGTAGCCGAGCCCGAAAACGCTGACTCTCATGACCCGTTCCTCTCTCCAGACAGGCCCTCCCGGCCTGCGGTCCGGGCGTCGGCCGGACGGCGACCCCAGCGCATCAGTAGGCCCCCTGCCCGTAGAGCACCGCACGCAGCGTCTTCCACAAGATCACTGTGTCCAGGGCGAGCGACCAGTCCTCCACGTACCGCAGATCCAGCCGGACCGCCTCCTCCCACGCCAGGTCGCTGCGTCCGCTGATCTGCCACAGGCCGGTGAGTCCGGGCTTGACCAGCAGCCGCCGCCGGATGTCCGGGCCGTACGCAGCGAACTCCCCCGGCAACGGAGGCCGCGGACCGACGAGCGACATCGATCCGGTGAGCACGTTGAACAGCTGCGGGAGCTCGTCCATCGAGTACCGGCGCAGCACTGCTCCCACCCGGGTCACCCGCGGATCCCGGCGGAGCTTGAACAGCAGGCCGGCGCCCTCGTTGCGGTCGGCCAGCTCGGCACGTGCCCCGTCAGCCCCGGCGACCATGGTGCGGAACTTGAGAATGGTGAACTCGCGGCCGTCCTTGCCGACCCTGCGCTGGCGGTAGAACACACCACCCCGACTGCCCACCAGCACGAGCAGCCCGACGAACACCATCAGCGGCGCGAAGAGGATCAGCAGGATCGCCGCGCCCATCCGGTCGACGACCCCTTTGACCGCCCGGCGGCCCCCGGTGAAGGTCGGCATGCTGACCCGCAGCAGCGGGATCCCGAGCACCGCGTCGATGCGCAGCCGCGGACCGGCCACCTCCATCAGCACGGGGGCCACGACCATCTCGGCGTCGCTGCCTTCGAGGTTCCAAGCCAGCCGCTGCAGCCGGTCCGGTGACCAGTGCGGGTCCGGTGTGACCGCGACGACATGGTAGCCGTCGCGGTGGACGTGGCCCGCGACATCCGCCAGTCGGCCGACGACCGGCACTCCGTCCAGTTGGTCACCGTCGAGCCCGAGACCGTCCGTCGTGCACACCGCATCCACCCGCCAGCCGAGGTGCGGGAACTTGCGGGTTCGGGTGACCAGGTCGCTGACGGTGGCCAGGCTCCCGGCAGCGAGCACCGGTCGCAGGCACCGTCCTTCCTTCCGCTGTTTGTGCAGCCAGAGGCGCAGCAGATACCGCTCCGTCATGGTGATGAGCGCGATCGCGGGGATCGCGACGAAGATCCAGAGCTTGATGTTGCGCGAGGCGAGGGCGATCCCGCCGAGCGCCAGTACGACGGTCGCCGCGAACAGTGAGCGTCCGAGCCGGCGGAATTCCTCGGCGCCCTGGCCGAGTACGGCCGGAGCCCACGACCGGCTCACCGCAAGCGCCCCCAGCACCAGCAGCTCGGTGCCGAATGCGAGAATTCCCCACTTCTCATGCCAGTTGGCCGCGTCCCGGGCCCCGAAGAAGTTGCCGATGGCCGCCACCACGAAGGCGGTGGCCACGGTATCGCTGGTGATCACGGCACGGCAGTACCGCTGCTCCCATTCGATCGCGGGCTGGCTGATCGCGCCGTTCGCCAGACGCTCGCGCGCCGACGAAAGCGGGCTGACTAGTCCCCCTTGCCACACAGAACCCCCCAGGTCCCCAGTGGCTCGACGCGTTCGCCCAACACTGTTCCTCCTCCCGGGAGGCCCACGCCCCCGCACTGTTCCTCCCCTCGGGAGGCCCACGCCGGCCGCATGACATCCCGGCTAGGCCCGGACCGTGCGGCCCGAGCGTTGATCGGTCCCGGCGTGACGCCGAGAGCGCACACTTTGGCCCAATCACCCGATTTGCGGCAGACGTCAATATGCGTGTTACGAAATGCAGACATTTCTGTCACACACGCATGCACTTGGCACGCATTCAACTACCCGGGCGCCCGTCAATCACTGACTGCTGGCGCCACGTCAACCCGCGCGCGCCACGGCTCACCCCTGCGAGAAAGGCGCGGATTTCTGTAACAGCCGTCGCTCGCCCGGCCTCGAACGGGCTTTCTGCTACCCGGAGAAAGGAGAAAGAGGGTTCTACCTCCCCGCCGGCGGCCGCCGATCATTGCACGGCAGGCGCGGCGATGGTTCAGCGGGAGCGGAAGTTATAAATCGAGGTTCAGATCATCATGGCCTACCGCCCCACCACCCGTACCGAGTGCCTGTCGCCGGGACGCGGTGGGTGATCGAGGAAGCCTTCCAGGCGGCGAAGAACGAGTGCGGCCTGGACCAGTACGAGGTCCGCCGCTATCCGGGCTGGTACCGGCACATCACCCTGGCCATGCTCGCCCATGCCTACCTCGCCGCCATGGCCGCCGCGGTGACGCAAAGGGGGGCAGCAGAAACGGTTCCGGCGCCCTGGTCCCGCTCACCGTGGCAGAAATCCGGCGGGCTCCTGGCAGTTGGCCGCGCCGCGCTGACGCACCGTCGGCGTATAGACCACGCACTGCACTGGTCTCAATGGCGACGCCGCCACCAAGCAGTGGCCCGCCGCTGCCACTACCACCGGCGCACGCAAGGTCACGAACTCGCCCAACCTGACGGAACGTCAGCCAAGTACGCTCAGATACATGCTCCTGACCAGCAGGAATAGCGAACTGCGACTGGAGCACCAGGGGCGTGTTGGCGCAGATGTGGCAATGGCCCGGCAGCTCGGCTGCCGGGCCACGGCGGTGTGCCGTGCGATGCGGTGCCGGGCCTCAGCCCGCGACGGTATCCGTGTCGGGCCGGAGCCGCACCTGCAGGGTGCGCACGCCATTGCCGACGAAGCTGGCGTGGCGGGGCAGCTCCGTGTCGGGGACGGTCACCTCGAGTTCCGGGAAGCGGCGGAACAGCTGTTCCAGCGCGATCGTCGCCTCCATCCGGGCGAGCGGCGCTCCCAGGCAGTAGTGCGGCCCGTGCCCGAGGGAGAGGTGACGCGCCGCCGACGTCCTGGCCGGCCGAGTGACGTCGAAGCGGTCGGCGTCCGGGCCGTGCGCCGCGGTATCGCGTCCGGCGGCCGAGTATCCGGCGAGTACGGGGGCACCCTTCGGGATGACGGTCCCGTCGAGGGTCAGGTCACGGGTCGGGTAGCGGAACGGGAAGTAGCTGACCGGGCTGTCCCAGCGCAGTGTCTCCTCCACCACGTCCGGCCACCCCGCCCGGCCCGAGGTGACCAGGCCGAGCTGGTCCCGGTGGGTGCACAGGGCGCGCACAGCGTTGGCGATCAGGTTCAGCGTGGTCTCGTGACCGGCGATGATCATCAGCACCAGGGTGCCGATGAGTTCCTGCTGGCTGAGCCGGTCACCGCCCTCGTCGCGGGCCGAGATCAGCGCGCTGATCAGGTCGTCGCCCGGCTGCTCGGCCCGGGCGGCTGCAACGGTGCTCAGCAGTTCCACCAGCTCCCGGTTGGCGGCCATGGCCACCGCGGGTCCGATGTCGGTGGAGACGATCTGGTTCGAGAGATGGTGGAGTCGGTCCTGGTGCCGCTCGTCCACCCCGAGGAGCTCGCAGATGACCCCCAGTGGCAACGGCAGCGCGAACCCCGCGCGCAGGTCCACCGTCCCGTCCCCCTCGGCGGCCATGGCATCGACACGGTCGAGCAGTTCGGCGGTGAGGACTTCGATGCGCGGCCGGAGCTGCTCCACCCGCCGTGTGGTGAACGCCTTGCTGACCAGCGAGCGCAGCCGCCGGTGGTCCTCGTCGTCGGCGGTGGTCATGCCCTGCACAGTGGCGAAGGTCCGCAGTGGCCAGCCGTCGGGGATCAGTCCTTCGGCCAGCGCGGCGAAGTGGGCTGCGCCCTTGGCGACATCGGGGTGGGCGAGGAACTCCTTGAGCGCGTCGTGCCCGAGCACCGCCATCCCCGGCACCTCCCCGGGGAGCACGACGGACGCCACGGCGCCCCGGGCGAGCAGCCGCGCGTTGTCCGCGTGCGGGCACCCTCCGGCCGGGTCCATGCGGTGCGCGGCGGCCTGCTCATTTATCGGCGGGGTGTTCAACGGGCCTCTCCTGTAAGGTCTTCGGCTCCTGACCGGCGGCGGCCGGGGCAGGGTGCAGATCCTACGGCGGACGCGACGGATACGAAGTGCGATAGCACGGTGGGGTGGTAGCAGGTCAGCGGCGCCACGCGGCGATGGCCGGGTTCCTGCGGAGGTGTTGCGCCGGCGGGCAGAATGGGGCTGATGGGCGCGCTCTCATGCTCGCCGAGGCGGCGGCATGCCCGTGGCACGGAGACCGCGGTGCGGCCGGAGCGCCGTTCGGCCGGACCGCCCGGGGCGCCCGTGCGCAAGCCCGCGTACGCCTCCACGCCGTCACGATCTCACTCGAACGGTCCAACGTCGGGCTGTGCCCCGCCACCGGCATCGCACGCTGCCGACCCGGATGCGAGGGGCCATCGTTCCGGGCCGGGAAGTTGCATCGCCCATCCGGGTGAGGCGCGATGGAAGCCGGACGTGCCTTCCCTGGTGGAGCTGCCCACAGGACACGCGCGCGGGCGAGGAGGAACCGGTCATGGGAGCCGCTGACGGTTTCACGGATGCCAAGGAGCTCGACGGCCTGACAGTGTACGACCCCAGGGGCGAGAAGGTCGGCACCGTGGGGCGGGTGTATCTCGACGACGCGACCGGCAGACCGGACTGGATCACGGTGAAGACCGGCCTGTTCGGTATGAAGGAGAATTTCGTGCCCCTGGACGGCGCTCGCCGGGTGGGCTCCGATCTGCACATTCCCCATCCGAAGGACCGCGTGAAAGGTGCCCCGAGAGTGGACGCGGATGCCCATCTCTCCGTCTCCGAGGAGGAGGAGCTCTACCGTCACTACGGCCTCACCAGGTGAGTCCGTCCGGTCCTGGCGACCGGGCAGGCGCGGCTCCGGGGAGCGGACAGGCCAGGGGCCCGCACCGTGCCGGGTTCCGGCTCTGCTTCCGTATGCCCGGCTACTGGGCCCGTCCAGGCAGAAACCGCACCGAGGGTCGCCCGTCCGGGCCGTCCTCGGTGACCACCGACCGTACCCGGTACACATCCGAGATGAGTTCCTCGGTGATGACGTCCGCCGGGGTGCCGGCGGCCACCACCCGCCCCTCCTTCATGACGACGATCCGGTCGCAGAACATCGCGGCCAGATTGAGGTCGTGCAGGGCGATGACGCCGGTGACGGGCAGCGAGGTGACCAGGGACAACAGCTCCAGCTGGTGCTGGATGTCGAGATGGTTCGTCGGCTCGTCCAGCAGCAGTTCACGCGGCTGCTGCGCCAGTGCGCGGGCGATCTGGACACGCTGGCGCTCGCCCCCGGAGAGCGTGTGCCAGGCCTGGTCGCTGCGTTCGGCCAGTCCCGTGCGTTCCAGTGCCTCGCATACCGCGTCTTCGTCCGCGCGGTTGGGCGCCGACCAGGCGCGGAGGTGCGGAATGCGGCCGAGCCCCACGACGTCCCGGACGCGCAGCTCGACCTGGGTGTCGGCATGCTGGTCGACCACGGCGACCCGCTGCGCGACAGTGCGCCGGCCGATCGCGGCGAGCGGTTCGCCGTCGAGCGTCACCACGCCCGCCGCCGGCGCGAGGACCCCCGCGAGCACCCGGAGCAGCGTGGACTTGCCCGACCCGTTGGGGCCGAGGAGTCCGACGGTCGCGCCGGGCGGAGAGACGAGGGAGACCCCGTCGAGGACAAGACGGCCGCCCGCCTCGCGGGAGACTCGCTGGGCACGCAGACCTGCGGTGGTACCGATGGATGTCATGTGGTCCTCCGGGTTCGGTAGAGGACCAGAACGAACGCGGGTACGCCGATGAGGGCGGTGACGACGCCCACCGGCACCTCCTGCGGATCGAGGACGGTCCGGGCGAGCGTGTCGACCCAGACGAGGAACACCGCCCCGGCCAGCGCGGTGACCGGCAGCAGCTGCCGGTGCCCGGAGCCGGTGAGCGCCCGGGCGGCATGCGGCAGCACGAGCCCGACGAAGCCGATGGCACCCGCCGAGCTGACGAGCGCGGCGGTCAGCAGCGCGGTCGTGCAGAGCAGCACGATCCGGGTGCGGCCGACATCGACTCCCAGGGCGGCGGCCGCGTCCTGACCGAAGGCGAAGGCGTCGAGCGTTCGGGCGTGGCCCAGCGAGATCAGCAGGGTCACGACGAGCACGGGGAAACAGACCCACACATCGGTCCAGCCGACCCCGCTGAGCGAGCCGAGCAACCAGAACAGCACGCCTCGGGTCTGCTCGGCGTCGGCCGCGGTCATCACCACGAAGGAGGTCAGCGCGGAGAACAGCTGCATGGCCGCGACGCCGGAGAGGACGACCCGGTCCGTCGTACCGCCGAGGGTATGACTGAGCAGCAGCACCAGGGCGAACGAGCAGAGTGCCCCGATGAACGCCCCGGTCGAGATCGACACCGCTCCCCCGCCCACCCCGAGGACGACGACCACGACGGCACCCGTCGACGCCCCGGAGGAGACGCCGAGGACGAACGGGTCGGCGAGCGGATTGCGGAGCAGGGACTGCATGACCGTGCCGCACACCGCGAGTCCGGCGCCGCACACGGCGGCGAGCAGGGTACGGGGCATGCGCAGGTTCCAGATGATGCCGTCCCGGACAGGGGTGAGCCGCGATTCGCCCACCCCGAGGTGGGCGGCCACCGCGGACCAGACGTCGGCGACGGAGATCCGGGCGGGGCCGATGGTGACGGCGATGGCGACGGACAGCGCGAGCAGGGCGAGGCCCGTGGTCCACAGCACACCGTCGCGCAGCCCCCGTGCGCCACCGGCCCTGCGGTGCCCATCGGTTCCGGGTGCCTGCTCCGTACGTACCGCTGCGACCCGTTCGGTGTCCGTCACCCGGCGAGCCCGAACGTCCGCAACCCGGCGGCGACCTGTTCCAGACCCTCGACCGTCCGGATGGACGGATTCATGGCCTGGCCGCTGAGCAGCACGTACCGCTTGTGCTTGACGGCGTCCATGTTCTTCGTCGCGGGATTGGACTCCAGGAACTCGATCTTCTTCGCGGCGCTCTCGGCGGTCTGTGCCCTGCGCGTCAGATCGCCGATGACCAGGACGTCGGGGTTGCGGTCGGCGACGGTCTCCCAGCTGATCTGCGGCCATTCCTCATGGGTGTCGTCGAAGACGTTCTTCGCTCCGAGCTCCCTGGTGATGACGCCGGGTGCACCGCAACAGCCAGCCAGGTACGGGGCCTTGGAGTCGGAGAACCAGTAGAGGAGAGTGGCGTGGGAGGCGTCGATGCCGTCGGTGGCCTTCTTCACCCGCTCCCGCAGCCGGGCGACGAGCTCGTCGCCGCGCTGCTGAACGCCGAACACGGCGGCCAGGTCGCGCACTTCGCCGTAGACGCTGTCCATGGTCAGTGCTTCGGTACGCGCTCCGTCGCCGCCGCCGCTGTTGTCCTTGCCGGTGCAGTCGGCGGGCGACACGTAGGTGGGGACACCGAGCTCCTCGAACTGTTCGCGGGGGGCGACGCCGCCCTTGGCGAGGGTCGATTCGAACGAGGCGCTGACGAAGTCGGGTTCCTGGTCGAGGACCTTCTCCGACGACGGCCGGTTCTCCGAGAGGCGTGGCACCTTCGCGTTGGCCTTCTCCAGCCCCTTCATCACCGGGTCGGTCCAGGTGGCTGTGGCCGCCAGCCGGTCGGCGAGGCCGAGGGAGAGCAGGATCTCCGTCGATCCCTGGTCGACGGAGACGGCGTGGTGCGGTGCGGCTTCGACGGTGACGGTGCGACCACAGTTCCTGAGCGTCACCGGATAGCCTTCGCCACCAGCTGACTTGGCCGCGGAGTTGTCGGTCCCTCCGCCGCACGCGGTCAGCAGGAGGAGTGCCGCCGGGAGCAGGGCGGCGGTGCGGGCGGGGCTGGCTATGGACGGCACGGAGTCCCTCTGCGTCTCAGGGCCCATGCGCGGAGCCCACTGTACGAAGTGCTGTCGCCCGGTACCGGGCGACAGGTGCCAGCAGGTCTTCGGACTCGGGTTCCTTCGGACGGGACGCCTTCCCAGGACAACCGTGGATGTCCCAGTGGCCGTGGCCCCGCCCGTCCCCCTCACCGCTGCGCGTCAGCTCCGGATTCGCACCGGATTCCCTGACCCCTACGTGGAGTTTGACTGGCTTCGGCAAGCTATCACGCGGCCCCGCGCGGCTCGTCGGCGGTGCGGTGGGGCCAAAGGCGTCCCGGCCGTACCGTACCGTCATGTCTGCCCCTGCCTACGGACTCTGGAGGGCGACCACGGCGTTGTGGCCGCCGAACCCGAAGGAGTGGCTCACGGCGCGCCGGACGGGCCGGTGGCGGGGCTGTCGGGTGACGCAGTCGATGTCGAACTCGGGCGCCGGGGCGTCCAGGTTGGCGATCGGCGGTACGACCCCGCGCTGCAGCGTGAGGATCGTCAGCCCCGCCTCGATGGCTCCGGCGGCCCCCATGCAGTGGCCCAGTACCCCCTTGGGGGCGGTGACGGGTGGCCGGTGCGGGTAGGCCCGGCTGATGAGAGCGGCTTCGATGGCGTCGCCCAGCGGTGTCGACGTGCCGTGCGCGTTGACGTGTTCGACGTCCGCGGCCGCCCAGTCCGCGTCGCGCAGCGCGGCCTCTACCGCGGCCCGGGCGACGGCGCCGGACGGGTGCGGACTGGTGGGATGGTGGGCGTCGGTGGTGGCGCCTGTCCCGGCGAGCAGCGCCCGCGGAACCGCTGCCCGGGCCCGTGCGTCATCCGCCCGTTCCAGCACCATGACGGCGGCGCCCTCGCCCATGACCAGGCCGGCACGATCAGCCGCGAACGGCCGGCAGAGGCGGCCCGGGTCGCCGTCCCTCGTGGCGGCGGCACCGGACCGCGCGAATCCGGTCATGGCGACCGGGAAGACGATCGACTCGGTGGCTCCGGCGATGGCGAGGTCGCATTGCCCGGTGACCAGCAGGTCCCGGGCGACGGAGAGCGCGGTGACCCCGGAGGAACAGGCGGTGCACGGCGCCAGGCTGGGACCGGTCGCCCCCATCCGGATGGCGATCTCCGCCGCGGGCATGTTCGGAATGGTGAGGAGGATCCCCGCCGGCGACGTGGCCCCCGGCCCGCGCCGGTCGAGGGCGACGGCCTGTTCGGTCAGGCCCGCGGATCCTCCGCTGCTGGTGCCGACGACCACGGCGACCCGGCTGCCGTCCCAGTCGGCCGGGTCCAGTCCGGCGTCCGCGACCGCTTCCCGCGCGGCGAGGACGGCGAATTTGACGTACCTCCCCATCCGGAAGGCCGCACGGCCGCCGACCGCGTCGTCCAGATCGAAACCGGAGACCGTGCACGCGAAGTCGATCGCGCAGCCTTCGAGCTCGGGGACGGTGCGGGCCGGTGAGACCCCGGCGCACACCCCGTGCCAGGTGGTGTCGGTGTCGTTGCCGACCGGGGTGATCATCCCCAGGCCGGTGACGGCGACGGCAGGCCTGTTCATCGGGCGTTGCTCATCGCGGGGTCGCCGCTCACCACGGCATCGATGAACGTCGTGATGTCGGCGAGGGTGGCGTCCTTGTAGAGCTTGCCGGAGTCGGCCTCGACCCCCAGCGTCTCCTTGATGATGACGGCGAACTCGGCGACGGCGAGGGAGTCCATCTCCAGGCTGTCCATCGTGGAACCCGGAAGGATCTCGGCGGCCGGCACCTTGAAGGTGTTCGTGAGAACGTCGGTGATCTGGGGGTGGATCGCGCTCATGATCTTCCTCTTCGCTAGGTCGTGCAGGTCGCGCATTTCATGCAGGTTCTACCGATTCCCGGGACGGTGGAACGCACGGTCCCGATGCCGAAGTAACTGACTCCCGATCTGCCGGTTACGCCTTGCGGCGAACCGATTCGCCAACGATCACCCGTGGCTTCGCACAGCGCCGGGAAAGGACGGATGTGGTGCCCCAGTACGCCAGCAGAACGGCCCGGACTCCAAGGGCCCCGACCGCGTCCCGTACCCTGCACAGCTGTCCGGCGGTTCGCTCGTCCGAAGCCTTCACCGCTCCCCCTGCGCCCCGGTGGTGGTCTGCCAGGACGCCTCCGGATCGTCGTACGCATCGACATAGTTCGCGCCGGCGATGGGCCAGTCCGCGAGCACCTCGTCCGGCAGCGCGAAGGACTCGATCAGGGTGGGCAGATGCCCGGCGACGGCGGCGATGAGCTGCTCGACGGCGTCCGGCAGGGCCTTGACCTGATCGGCGGTCAGATGGCCGGCGGCGAGCAGATCGCCGCTGTTGCGGGCGACCCACTGGAGAGCGAACAGCCGCTCCAGTTCGGCCAGCCTCTCGCGGCCAGGGCCTACGGGCAGTTCTGCGACGGCCTCCGCGTACGCCTCGGCCGCGTGTCGGCGGGCGTGCGCCTCGACGCCCCGCAGGGCGGGCCCGGACGCCGCGTTCCACCGCGCCAGCGGGTCACTGTGCGGTGCACTGCTCATCCGCTCCCTGGCGCGGGCGAACCAGATGGCCTCCACCTGCGCATGCAGCCACCCCAGGAACCGGGGGTCGGCGAGCTCTCCGGTCGCCCGGCCCGAGGTGCCGCCGTCCACGGACGGTGAGGTGGCGAAGAGCATTTCTGCGGCGGCCTTGGCGTGGATGGCCAGGTTGTCGCCCTCGGCGGTGATCACCGCCTCCACGCCGGTGATCAGCTCGGTCATGCCGTTGTTCTCCAACAGCGCCTGTGCTCCGCATCGTTCGCGGCACTCGACGACAACGGCACGGGCCTGCCAGGTGATCCACCCCTTCGCGACGGCGACCAGCCGCTCCGCCTCGGCCCGTCCCGTCTCCGTGCCGGTCCCGAGCTGTTTCTCCCAGCGGTCGAGGGCCCTGCGATGCAGCAGGCTCATCGCGAACACCGTGGCCATGGCCTCGGCGAGCGGGCCGTGATGGCTGCGGTGGGCGATCACCCGCACCCGTTCCGTGGCGCGCGGCCCGGAGATGTGCCGATGGCTCCCGTAGCGCACGGCGACGGCAAGCGTCGCGCGCGCGGAGCCGACCGCGCAGGCGCTCATGGAAATCTTGCCGACCGTGACGCGTGCGATCGAGGTGAGGAAGCGACGCCTGCGGTTGGGCAGAACGCTGCTGAACTCCCCGTCGTCGCCGACCCGTCCGTGCTCACCGCTGAGCAGTGCGTCACGCCCCACGAAGACCCGGTCGAAGGAGGTCAGACAGTGGTCGACGGGGCTGCCCAGGCGCGCCGGCAGCCTGCGGACGCGTACCCCCGGGAGTGCGTGCGTGTCGTCGGTGAGCGGCACCAGGAAGAGAAAGACGCCGTGGTCGGCGCCGTCGGCGAGCAGGCGCGCCGCAACCAGTCCGGCCTTGGGGCCGCCGGCCGGACTGGTGTTGGGCATGAACTTCTGTGCCCCGGCGTGCGGGGTGTGCAGCACGAACCCGTCGCGTGCACGGTCGTACGTCGCCGTGGTCTCCATGGCCACCGCGTCATTGCCGTGCGCCACCTCCGTACAGAGGAACGTGCCGATGCGCCGCAACCGGAGGAAGTCCGACAGATCACGGCGGTTGTCGCCGGCGTGGTCGAGGAGGCTGCCGAGGAAGAGGTTGTAGTGGATGCCCGCAACGGTGGTGAGCGCCGGATCGACCGGGCCGAGCCACTCGTGCAGGGCGGCGAGGGCGCGGGGGTCGGCGGCGGGCCCTGCTGCGCTGTCAAGCGCGCTGTTGAGGACCCTCAGGCGTTCGTACGTCAGGGCAAGACGCTCGTCGGCACTGCGGCCGGCCGGGCGGCGGAACGGTTCCGTAGAGATCAGCCGACGCCAGGAGCCGTGCTCCTGAAGGAAGTTGACGCCGAAGAGGACGCCTCTCAACAAGTCGGCAGTGCCGTGGACTGTGGTGCTGTCGATCGTTGCGGTCATGAACAGGAGAACGATGAAGGAACGGCGAGGACACACCTCGCCGCTCCCACCGGGACCTGCGGGCGGTCCGACCGGTCAGACACGCTGGAAGGCGAGAGCGACGTTGTGTCCGCCGAAGCCGAAGGAGTGGCTGACGGCGCGCTCGACGGACTGCCGGCGCGGCTCCTTGGTCACGCAGTCGAGGGCGAACCCGTCCGGCAACGCATCCAGGTTGGCGATCGGCGGCACGATGCCCTGCTCCAGGGTCAGTACGGTCGCCACCGCCTCGATCGCCCCGGAGGCGGCAAGGGTGTGTCCGACCACGCCCTTCGGAGCGGTGACCGAGGGCCGGTGCGGGAAGAGCCGGGAGATGAGCGCGATCTCCATCGCGTCGTTCAACAAAGTGGATGTGCCGTGCGCGTTGATGTGGTCGACCTCGTGGGGCGCCCAGCCTGCCTCATGCAGCGCCGCCTCCACCGCCCGCTGCGCACCGCGCCCGTCGGGTGTCGGGGCAGTGGGGTGGTGGGCATCCGTACTGGAACCCACGCCGGTCAGCAGCGCACGCGGATGTCCGCCGCGCGCGCACGCGTCAGCGGTCCGCTCCAGCACGAGCACGGCGGCACCCTCCCCGATGACGAACCCGTCCCGGTCCGTGGCGAATGGTCGCGACGCGCCCGCCGGATCGCCAGTGCGGGTGGAGAGCGCCCCCATCTTCGCGAAAGCCGCCACCACGAGCGGGGTCAGCGCGGACTCCGCACCTCCCGCCACGACGACATCGCATCGCCCCCTCGTCAGCAGGTCACGGGCGACGGCGATCGCGGTCGCCCCGGACGCGCAGGCGGTGGCGGGCGCCAGGCTGGGCCCCTGGGCGCTCAGCGCGATGGCGAGCTCCCCGGCCGCCGCGTTCGGGATCATCATCGGCACCAGCAGCGGGGAGACAGCCTCAGGTCCTGTGCCGTCGAGCCTGCGAAGGTTGTCGACGAGGACGGAGACACCGCCCACACCGACGCCGAGCACCACGCCGACCCTGCTCCCGTCCCAGTCAGCCGGGGAGAGTCCGGCGTCCGCGACGGCCTGCCGGGCGGCAATCAGGGCCAGTTTCACAAACCGTGCCATCCGCCACGCCGAGCGCCCGCCCACCGCCGCGTCCAGGTCGAGTCCGTCGACCGGGCAGGCGAAGTCGACCGACAGGCCGCCCAGTTCGTCACAGCGCCGCGCCACGGAGTGTCCCGCGCACAGCCCCGCCCAGAAGGCGTGTTCATCGGCGCCTGCGGGGGTCACCAGCCCCACTCCCGTCACCGCGACCCCGGTGTCAGCCTGTGTCATGTGCCATTCCTTCCGTCGCGCACTGTGCGTGGTCCGTGCGGGTTCCTGGCCGGCGAAGTACGGCGGAAGCCCAGGCCGGACCGCACCCGAAGGCGGTGATTCCGCTGCCCCGTACCCGCCCCCGATCCGGTTGCGCCCCGCCGTCGAGTACGTATCCCCTCGGCGCTCACTGCTCCGGCCCCCGCAACCCATCAGACCCACCGGCTGGCGAACGGCCGTCACCCCGGTGAGGATGCGCTCACTGGGCCGAACGGGGGCGCGCGGAGCCCGCGAGCACGAACGGCTCACGCCCGCCACGCGCCCCCGGCTCACCTGTACGGAGCAACTCGCCGTGCTGCCCCGACGCGCAGGGCATCCCCTGGGGTCATGGCATCAGCGGACCACGACGAGTCACAGCCTCACTCAGCCAACGACGAACTGGACTCACTACGCGCGCGGGTGACGCAGCTGGAGGCGCGCACGCCCGTGCGGTCCCGGCCCCACATCCGCTCGGTCTTCGCCGTGCTGCTGATCCTCGTCGCCGCCGTCCTCACGCCGCTGAGCGCCGTCGCCGTCTGGGCCAAGAACGATGTCAGCGACACCGACCGCTATGTGGCGATGATGAAGCCGCTGGCGTCGGACCCCGACGTGCAGGCAGCGCTGACGAACCGGGTCACCGATGCCGTGATGACACATCTGGATGTCCACGCGCTGCTCGCCGAGGTGGCCCCGGCGGACCGGCCGGTCCTCGACAGGGCGTTGGGACGGCTGAGCGGCCCGCTGACCACGGGCCTGACGAACTTCGTGCACGGGACCGTGGAGAAGTTCGTGGCCTCGGACGCCTTCGAGAAGGTGTGGGTCGCCCTCAACCGCGGCGCCCACGCGGCGGCCGTCAAGGCGCTGACCGGCAGTGGGGGCGGGGCCGTGAAGCTGACCAACGACACGGTTGTCATCGATCTCGCCCCGGTGATCGACCGGGTGAAGCAACTCCTGGTCGATCACGGGCTGACGATCGCCGCGAAGATCCCCGAGATCCACACCGACTTCACCGTGCTGACGTCCGACGCGATCGGCAAGGCCAAGAAGGGGTTCCGGCTGCTGCAACTGGCCGGATTCTGGCTTCCGGTGGTGACCCTGGTGCTCGCTGCGGGCGGAGTGCTGCTCGCGGTGCGCCGACGCCGTGCGCTGGTCACGGCGGCCCTCGCGATCGCGGTGGGCGGTGCGGTGCTGGGCCTGGCGGTATGGGTGTTCCGCGCTTTCTATCTGGACAGTCTTCCGGACTCGGTGTCGCAGCCGGCGGCCGGTTCCGTCTTCGACGCCCTGGTCGTCCAGCTCCGCGCCGTGGTCCGGCTCGTGGTCACGCTGGGCACGGTGGTGGCGCTCGCCGCCTGGCTCTCCGGCGAAGGCCGCGCCGCCACCCGGGTCAAGTCCATGTGGAACGGCGGCATCGGCGCCGTGCGCGACGCGGCCGGGATCACCGGCGGTCCGGTCGGCGCCTGGGTGCACCGGGCGAAGCAGTGGCTCAACTGGACGGTCGTCGTGGTCGCCGCGGCGGTCCTGCTCGTGTGGGACCGGCCGACGGGGCTCGTCACGGTGTGGATCGCCCTGGCGGCGCTGTTCGCCCTGGCGGTCGTGGAGTTCCTCGACAACGACAGCACACCGCACATGCTCCCGGAACCGCACGCGTGACCGCAGGCCCCGCTGTGCCACTGGCCGCTCGACGGAGCTCCGTCGGGCAGCCGGTGGCACAGCCGTGCTCAGGCGCGGGTCAGCGCGGCACGCAGCTCCGGTTCGTCGGGCGGATTGGCACCGGCGCGTGCGACGGTGAGCGCCGCGGAGACAGCCGCGTGGTGCAGCACATCGGTGACGGTCTCCGGATCGACTGCACGCAGTCCGTCCCGTCCTGCGGCGCCGAGCAGCCCGTGCGCGGCGAGAGCATGCAGCGTGCCCGACATGAACGCGTCGCCC
Organism: Streptomyces sp. NPDC051020; assembly: GCF_040683105.1. Lineage (NCBI taxonomy): Bacteria > Bacillati > Actinomycetota > Actinomycetes > Kitasatosporales > Streptomycetaceae > Streptomyces > Streptomyces sp. NPDC051020. The sequence continues at coordinate 48,919 of NZ_JBFBCG010000057.1, forward strand.
GCCCCCACCGTGTCCACGACCTTGACACGGGGCGCGTCGACCGTGGCCCGCGCGCCCGGAGTGAAACCAAGCGCGCCGTCCGCCCCTCGGGTGACCAGGACGAGGGCGGGGCCGCCCGTGCCGAGCCAGCGCGCGGCGACGGACTCCGGGGACTGCCCCGGGTACAGCCATGCCAGGTCCTCGTCGCTGGCCTTGACCACATCACTCAGTGCGACACAGCGCTCCACCCGGCGGACGGCTGCGTCGTGGTCGCCCATCAGGGCCGCCCGCACATTGGGGTCGTAGCTGACGGTCGCCGCGCCACGCAGTGACTCCACGGCGGCGAGGACGGTGGCAGCGCCGGGCTCCATGACCGTCGCGATCGAGCCGGTGTGCACATGGTGCGGCGGCCGCTCCGGTTCCACCGGGGAGAGCGTCCACGTGATGGCGAAGGTGTACGCGGCCTGGCCGGCCGCGTCCAGCGCCACCGAGGCGGACGGGGTGGGCCCGGTGGAGCCGTCGGTGAGCACCACGACTCCGGCGGACGCCAGATGGGCCGCGATCAGCCGGCCCTCGGCATCCGGGCCGAGCTGGGTGAGCAGGGTGCTGGGCCGGCCGAGTCTGGCGAGTCCGTACGCGACGTTGGCCGGGCTGCCGCCGGGGTGGACGCGGTCGTCCTCGCCCGGCAACCGGACGATGTCGGCGACGCATTCGCCGATGACCAGAAAGCCGGGCGAGCCGGGTGAGCCGTGGGTGTCGACCGTTTCGGGCATAGGTGGGATCTCTCCTCGAGTGCGCGTACGTACGTGTCCTGGTAGGCGCCGCCACCGAACACATGGAGTCCGATCCTGCCCGGCGCACGCCGGGTGTCGGTCATGTCGATGGTCGGAAGAGCGACGTCTCGCCGTTCACGAACGCCAGGTTGGCGCTGTCGTTCCCGGAGAAGCCGAGCACCCCGATCCCGGCGATCTGCTGCTTCTTCGGCTGCCAGTGCCGTGACCGGCAATGTTTGCCCTGTGAGGAGCGTCGTCCAGTGCGTGCGGTCGTAAGGCGGCCGGAAGTCCTTGGGTGGGGTCTCCCCTGCTCGAACGAAGCTGAGAGCTTGGGGAAGGAGCTACCAGGGCTTTTGGCCAACGCGGCGAACGGGCGTGCTGGGCGGTGCGACGGGGCAAAGCTTGCCGGGAGGGGCACTAGCACTCGGATTCCCGGGGAGCTTGTACGACTGGCTCTGGAAGTTGGCGGCCTTGGTGTACGGGCCCGTGCCCACTGGGTTCGGGGGGCTCCCAGCAGGTGGCCGGCCACGGCGTTGTCTTGCCCTTGGCCGGGTTGTAGCGAGCATCGGCTCGAAGATCGCCTGGGCGGTCAGGGGCGCCGCGATCTGCCCGGGGGCGAACCGGTTGAAATTCCGGGTGAAGGCGGCGAAGTCCTCACGGGGAGTAGGCGCTTCAGTCAGGCGTCTTCCACCGCGCCCAGGGTGCGGCGGAAGACTTGGGGGCAGTGCGCGGTCAGTGGGCTTAGACCGGCCGGCAATTGGGGGGTGGGTGAAGGGAGCGGGGCTGGGGTGCGTGCATCGCAAGGCGGAGGATTGAGCCATGGCGGAGCCATGGTGATGGACGACAACGCCGCGAGGTGCGTGCCCCAGCCCCGTGACGCCGCCCCCCAATTGCCGGCCGGGCTTACGGGCGCTCTCCCTCCCCGTACCGGCGCTCGAACTTGGCGACCTGCCCCTCGGTGTCGACGACCCGGGCCTTGCCGGTGAAGAAGGGGTGGCTCTCGGCGGAGATCTCCACGTCGATGACGGGATAGGTCTCCCCGTCGTCCCACTGGATGGTCTGCTCGCTGGACGCTGTGGACCGGGTCAGGAAGGCGTAGCCCGCGGAGCGGTCGCGGAAGACGACGGAATGGTAGGACGGGTGCTTGTCCTGCTGCATGCCTGCTCCTGGGGACGTTCGTACGGGCTCGGCTCAGCCCAGCCTCGCGAACGAAGCCGGTGGGCGCGACCGCAGACGGTCCGTACGGGGGGGCGGTGTCGTGCCCCCGGCGCCGTGCGGGGCCCGTCCGGCGCCCCGGGGCGGGCCCTCGGGCCCACCATGGTGCCCGGCAGGCCGGACAGGTCACCGGCATCCCATGTGCTGCTTCATGGCGGGCCACGCCTCCACCCCGTCCGGGGTGCGGACATAGGCCCTGGACAGGTCGTCCGTCAGCCACAGTTCCCAGTCGTCCAGGTGGTAGCCCGTGGACCGCGCACCGGCGGGCATCGTCACGTCCCCGTCGTACGCCGAGGTGAGCATCCCGGACGGGAGTACGCCCTTCGGGTCACGCGCGTAGACCTTCCGGTCGGCCGATCCCTCCCCCGAACCCGCGCCCCATTCAAGGAAGTTCGCCTCCTGCCAGTCGCAGTGCGCCTCGCCGGCCCAGCTGTTCAGCTCGGACACGGGCACCCGGTGGCCGTCCTTGTCGGTCCAGACCCGGTACGGCTGCTTGTCCGTGTAGCTCGACGGCAGCTCCGCCGGGTCGCACAAGGCGGCGGTCTCCGGACCCCAGCCCGGGCGCCCCTTGCGGTCCTTGGCGACGACAACGGCGATCTTCGTCCTGCGGTCCACGTCGAACGAGTACAGGACCCGGTCCGCCTCCTCGCGTTCCACGCGATAGCCGTACTGCGGCAGATCGGGCTGCTCGATCTCGAAATACAGCTTCAGCCCTTCCTCGGGCGTCGCCCCGCCGTCGCCCTTGCTCCAGGGTTCACTGCTGCCGCCGGAGTAAATGTCCCCCGCGCATTCCAGAGCGCGGCCGGCGGCTCCCGATTCCGTCTTCCTCGCCTGCGGGGTGTCGGCTTCGACGTTCGGATGCGGTACGTCGAGCGGGCCGCTGTAGGGCGCGGCCGGTGGGCTCCCCTTGATCACGAGATCCTCGGAGGCACCCCCGCCGCACGCCACCACCGACAGCGCAGTCACCAGGATCACCACGACCGTACCGCCCGCTCTGCCTCTGTTCATGCCCCGCCCCTGTCCGGCCTCGGCCCTCGCTGCTTGCCCGTCGGACGTGCCGGGCGGTGCGACGGTTCCCGTGCGCGTGAGAGGCCGCGCACAGAGGTGGGGCGGCGTCGCGTGCCGATGGGCGGCGCCTGGCGGCGTTGTCGTCGGTCGACGACTCCCCCATAGCCCGAAAGGCATGGGAGGGGCCCC